>CANGCW010000075.1 GCA_947452525.1 Actinomycetota bacterium | reverse complement strand
TGATGTGAAGGAAGGATCAGAGTTGAAGACGATCGTTGAAGAGTTGGTGGATCGCTTTGGTGAAATGCCGCAGGAGGCGCAGACCCTGATTCAGATCGCCCATATCCGAGCATTTGCGAAGGGGAAGGGCCTGACGGAGGTCATGATCCAGGGCAAGTACTTGAAGCTCTCGCCAGTGGTGCTCCCAGAATCCACAGAGTTGAAAATTGCCCGCATGTACCCTGGAACTGTGGTGAAAAGCGCCACCCGTGCCGTGTTGGTTGCACGGAAAGTGGCGCCAAATTGGCTCGAGGGCGCTGAAGTAGGGGATACTTCGATTATTCAGTGGACCGCAGAGGTCCTTAAGACCATCTTCTAGCCTTGGAGTTGTGCGTGTCCTCAAAGATTTCATTCACTCGTAAAGCAGTCGCCCTTATCTCAATCGCAGCAGTTGCGGTCCTCACGGGTTGCTCAAATGTGAACGCTGCCGCAACCGTCGGTGGCAAAGTCATCTCCGTTGAGACAGTTCAGAATTCATTGAACTCCATCATGAAGATGCGCGCGACCATGGATACATCTGCGATGAACCTCCCAACCGGTGCTGACCTCAATCGCAGCATTCTCACCGTCTATGTCTCAGCAGAGGTCATTGCACAGGCAGCGGCGAAGAAGAAGATCACAGTGACTGATGCAGAGGTTAAGAAGTTCCAGAAGGAGCAGCTCGCATCTATCGGTGACACCGCAACCCTTAATAAGGCGCTCGTTCAGAATGCCCTTGCAACTGAAGATCTCTACACATATTTCCAGCGCTCACTTTATGTTCAGAAGTTGACTAAAGCGATGAGTACATCCGCTGATGCGACAGCTGCAACCCAATTCATTCTTGATTATGCAAAGACTCTTAAGGTCTCCGTTAATCCACGTTATGGTGCATGGAACGCAGAGCAGGTAAGCGTAGTTGCTGCTGATGCAACAACAGGCGCAGTAACAACACCAGCTAAGTAATTACTTCCAACGGGTCATGGTTCGCAATGGTTGATGAGACGGGTTCAGAGTTAGAGCGCCTTCGCGGTGTGATGAACCGTCTCCGCTCACCTGGGGGATGCCCATGGGATGCAGAGCAGACGCACGCATCGTTACTTAAGTATCTCCTTGAAGAGAGCTACGAGTTCGTAGATGCCGTCGAGAGCAATGATCGCGATGGAATGCGGGAGGAGCTCGGCGATATGTTGTTGCAGGTCTACTTTCATGCGCGGATCGCTGAAGAGGATTCCGAGAGCCCATTCGATGTTGAGGCAATCGCTGGAGATGTCGCAGATAAGTTGATCCGCCGCCACCCACATGTTTTTGGTGATGTGGTTGCTGAGACAAGTGAAGATGTCATGAAGACATGGGAGTCACAGAAGATGGCAGAGAAGGGGCGTACCTCTGCCCTCGATGGCGTTCCACTCTCACAGCCTGCGATGCCCCTTGCAAATAAATTGATGTATCGCACGGATAAGTTTGGTTACGCGATTCCTGTCGAACGACCGGTTTTGCTCAGCGATTCCACGACTGAGGAAGAGCTTGGTCAGATACTCCTCGGCATCATCGATCAGGCCCACCGCCTGGAGATTGACCCAGAGGCTGCGCTACGCAGAGCTACCCGCGGATTTATCGATCAGATCAAGGATTTTGAGCGTAAGGCCGGCCCAGCGAACGGCTAGAATTGGGCCATTCAGTTTTCTCTTGAGGATTCCCTCAAGAAGATGGGTTCATCGTTGATCCCGCGTTACTAACACTTACATACCTTGAAAGCAGGAGCACGTGTCACTCATTGATGCAATCCACGCCCGCGAAATTCTTGATTCACGCGGAAACCCAACCGTTGAAGTAGAAGTCATCCTCGAAGATGGCTCCATGGCCCGCGCCGCTGTTCCAAGTGGGGCATCTACCGGTGCATTCGAAGCCGTTGAGCTTCGCGATGGTGGCAAGCGCTACCTCGGTAAGGGCGTTGAGAAGGCAGTTGATTTCATCAACGAAGAGCTCGCTCCAGCAATCGTTGAGGCTGAGATTGATGCAACAGACCAGCGTGAACTTGATGACTTTATGCGCGACCTCGATGGCACAGAGAACAAGGGCCGCGTTGGCGCAAATGCGATCCTCGGAATCTCACTCGCTGTTGCTCGCGCAGCTGCAGAGAGCTCTGACCTCTCATTCTTCCGCTATATCGGTGGACCAACAGCACACACACTTCCCGTCCCAATGATGAATATTCTCAACGGTGGCGCACACGCTGATACCAACGTTGATATCCAGGAGTTCATGATTGCTCCCATCGGTGCAGAGTCATTTAAGGAAGGCCTCCGCTGGGGCGCTGAGATTTATCACAGCCTCAAGGCGGTATTGAAGAAGCGCGGCCTCGCAACCAGCATTGGTGATGAGGGTGGATTCGCACCAAACCTCGAGAGCAACCGTGCAGCACTTGATTTGATTCTCGAGGCGATTGAGGCAGCGGGTTACAAGCCTGGCTCACAGATCGCGCTTGCGATGGATGTTGCAGCAACAGAGTTCTGCGAGAATGGCAAGTACAAGTTCGAAGGTAAAGAGCGTTCATCCGATGAGATGATCAACTACTACCAAGAGCTCGTTAACGCCTACCCAATCGTCTCCATCGAAGATCCACTTGATGAAGATGACTGGGATGGCTGGGCGAAGATGACAACAATTCTCGGCGAGAAGATTCAGATCGTCGGAGATGATCTCTTCGTAACAAACCCTGAGCGTCTTGCACGTGGTATCAAGTCAAAGACTGCAAATGCACTTCTCGTGAAGGTCAACCAAATCGGTACCTTGACTGAGACCATCGATGCAGTATCAATGGCGCACCGCGCTGGATACCGTTCGATGATGTCACACCGTTCAGGTGAGACTGAAGATACGACAATTGCTGACTTGGCTGTTGCACTTGAGTGTGGACAGATCAAGACTGGCGCACCTGCTCGCTCAGAGCGCGTTGCTAAGTACAACCAGTTGCTTCGTATCGAGGAAGAGCTTGGCGATTCAGCACTCTATGCTGGCCGCGCAGCTTTCCCACGTTTCAACGGATAATTAATCACTAAGTCATAAAGGTTCTACATTGTTATAAAGGGGTAGCTCACAATGTCGTGGTTACGAGGAGTAGCAGGGCGCAATCTCTTGGTTGCATCCGTACTCTTCGTAATCGCGATTACCCTGGCTCCACCGATGCAGCGGTACTTCGCACAACGCGCACAGATTCAATCTATTAAGACTCAGTTACACGATAGCCAAGTAACACTTGAGAACGCCGCCAATGAGTTGGCGAAGTGGAATGACCCGGCCTACATTGCAAGCCAGGCCCGAGCACGCCTCCATTATGTATTTCCAGGCGAACGCCAGTACATCGTCGTTGGCGTCGAAGACCCATCAGCCGCAACCGATGCCCCTGCAGCTGCCGTTTCAACTCAAATTCCTTCTGGACTTCCGTGGTACCAGAAGGTCATCTCCTCGATCACCAGCGCTAACCGAGGCTAATCAACTTTCCAAGTAGAGTTCGCAGTATGTCTGAGAAGCCGACGGAGCAAGACCTCGAGGTCATCGCTCGCCAACTGGGTCGCACACCTCGCGATGTTCACGCAATCGCCTACCGTTGCCCGTGTGGCAATCCAGCAGTTGTTGAAACGCCACCACGGTTAAGCGATGGGACGCCATTTCCTACCTTTTATTACGCAACCTGTCCCAAGTTAACGGGCGCAATTTCTACCCTTGAGACAACGGGAATGATGGCGGAGATGGAGTCACGTCTATCTACTGATCCCGAAGTAGCGGGTGCTTACCGCGCCGCACACGATGATTATTTAGCCGCTCGCGCTGCCCTCGGCGTAGATGTCCCGGAAGTTGAGGGCATTACTGCCGGTGGGATGCCAACACGTGTGAAGTGTCTACATTCGTTGGTTGCGCATTCACTGGGTGCTGGTCCTGGAGTGAATCCATTTGGCGATGAAGCACTTGCCGCACTACCGAAGTGGTGGGAGAGCGATCCATGCGCGTAGCAGCAATTGATTGCGGAACTAATTCAATCCGCCTTTTGATCGCTGATATTAGCGATGGCAACTTTCGTGAAGTCCATCGCGAGATGGAGATTGTCCGCCTTGGCCAAGGCGTTGATAAGACAAAGGCCTTTGATCCTGCAGCGATTGAGCGCACCCTGACTGCTACGCGTCGCTTTGCCGAAGTGATTGCAGCGAAGGGAGTTACAAAGATTCGCTTCTGTGCGACAAGTGCTACCCGCGATGCAACGAACCGAGCACTATTTATTGAGGGCGTTCGTGGGATCCTCGGCATTGAACCTGAGGTCATTCCCGGTGAGGAAGAGGCCGCACTCTCCTTTATGGGAGCAACGAAAGAGTTGCATCAGAGTGATGCTCCGTTCCTTGTTGTTGATATTGGTGGCGGTTCAACCGAGTTCGTATTTGGTGCCGAAAGCGTTCAATTCGCGAAGAGTGTAAATATCGGTTGCGTACGCATGTCCGAGCGCCACCTCAGTGAACAGCCGCCATCGCGAGATGCGATTGATGCGGCTATTTTTGATATTGATGCGGCTATTGCCGAGGCAGCGAAGTTAGTCCCAATCACTGAAGCAAAGACCCTTGTCGCAGTTGCTGGAACGGCAACGACGGTTGCAGCGGCATCCCTGAAATTAAGTGAATATGATCGCCACGCTATTCATCTATCTCGCGTGAGTGCGGGCAGCGTTCACCACGTAGCGGAGAAGTTCGCAAAGAGCACTCGAGATGAGATTGCAGCGCTTGGCTACATGCATCCTGGTCGCGTTGATGTCATTACATCTGGATCGCTGGTTCTCTCCCGTGTCATGATGGCGACAGGAGCAACTGAGTTCGTCGCATCCGAGTCCGATATTCTCGATGGTATCGCATGGGGATTAGCCGTTAACTGATCATGCCACGCAACCTTTTGCAGCTCGATAAGGCGCTCGTTAAATGCACGCAATGCCCTCGTCTCGTTGAGTGGCGTGAAGAGGTTGCTGTTACTAAACGCAAGTCCTACATCGATGAGAAGTACTGGGGTAGGCCCGTGCCAGGGTTCGGACCAACGGATGCAGGAATTCTCATTGTTGGTTTAGCCCCTGGTGCTCATGGAGCGAATCGAACGGGACGGATCTTTACCGGAGACAGTTCGGGGGATTGGTTATATAAGGCTCTTCATAAGAATGGCTTAGCGAAGATTTCAACAAGCAAGAGCAAAGATGATGGGCAAGAATTGTTTGGCGTACGCATCACCTGTGCTGTGCACTGCGCCCCGCCTGATAACAAGCCAAGTACGGAAGAGAAGAACACGTGTTCTTCGTGGTTTGATGAGGAGATTGATCTCCT
>CANGCW010000074.1 GCA_947452525.1 Actinomycetota bacterium | reverse complement strand
GCCGCCTTCGGCATGACTGGGCTTGAGACTGCGTTCGCTGTCGTCTATACCTCGATGGTCAAGAGCGGAATTATCGATATGGCTCGCCTCGTTGAGGTGATGTCCACCGCTCCTGCTCGAATCGCGGGCTATGCAGGCCAAGGCACCCTTGAAATCGGCTCACCGGCCCATATCGTCCTGGTCGATACCTCTATCGAGGCGGTTGTAACTGCGGCCAAACACCGCTCCAAGAGTTCTAACTCCCCATTTAACGGGCAAATTCTTACCGGTGGTGTGCGAGATACGCTATTCCACGGTCTACCCGTCCTGCGCAACGGCCAACTTACAGGGGAGAGGTTTGCATAAATGAGTTCAGGCAAAGCTTTCTTTGTTCTCGATGATGGTTCGATCTTCGAGGGTCAACCGTGGGCCTGTGAAGGCGAGACCTTCGGCGAGGCTGTCTTCTCCACCGGGATGACCGGCTATCAAGAGACCTTAACTGATCCCTCGTATCACAAGCAGATCGTTGTGATGACGGCTCCGCATATTGGAAACACAGGCATGAATGCGACCGATATGGAGAGCAAGAAGATTTGGGTTGCAGGGTTTGTTGTTCGCAATCCCACCCTTCGAGTCAGCAACTGGCGCGCAGAGGGTTCGCTAGAGTCATCTCTAATCGATGCTGGCATTGTCGGAATTCAAGGTGTTGATACTCGCGCAATCACTCGCCACCTCCGCGATAGAGGTTCAATGCGGGTAGGAATCTTCTCTGGTGGCGAACTCACCCGCGAAGAGATGGTAATGAAGGTGAGAGCAACATCCGCGATGAGCGGTGCGTACCTGGCAGAAGATGTCACAACCCCAGAGACGTATATTGTGAGTCCGCCCGCAGGTGTTGAGAAGCGATTTACCGTTGCAGCGCTAGACCTTGGAATTAAATCCGCAACACCTCGTCATATGGCTGATCGCGGAATTGAAGTTCACGTCTTTCCACTCGGCTCGACAATGGAAGATATATTGGCTATCAAGCCAGATGGTGTCTTCCTCTCAAACGGTCCCGGAGATCCAGCAACTATGGATGGCATCGTGGCCCTTGTTCGGGAGCTGCTCTTGGAGTCAATGCCAATCTTCGGTATCTGCTTCGGACACCAGATTCTCGGTCGCGCACTTGGATTCCAAACGTATAAATTGAAGTTTGGCCATCGTGGAATTAACCAGCCGGTCATGAACCTCTCTAATAAGAAAGTGGAGATTACCGCTCATAACCATGGGTTTGCCGTCGATGCTCCTCGTAATGGAAATTTCACAACGGCATTCGGACAAGGATTCGTAAGTCATATCTGTCTCAACGATGATGTGGTCGAAGGCATCGAACTTATTGATCGCCCAGCTTTTAGCGTTCAATATCACCCTGAATCCGCAGCAGGTCCTCATGATGCTAATTACCTTTTCGATCACTTCATCACATTGATGAGCAAGAATGCGAGCAAGAATGCCTAAGAACGAGAAAATCAAGAGCGTCCTTGTTATTGGAAGTGGGCCGATTGTTATTGGTCAGGCCTGTGAATTTGATTATTCGGGTACACAGGCATGTCGAATCCTCCGCGAAGAAGGTATTCGAGTAGTCCTTATCAACTCCAACCCAGCAACAATCATGACTGACCCGGAGTTTGCGGATGCGACATACATCGAACCAATTACCCCAGAGGTTATTGAGCGCATCCTTGATATTGAACGTCCAGATGCAGTTCTTGCCACGCTTGGTGGCCAGACCGCTCTGAATGCCGCCATGGCTCTTCATGAGCGAGGCTCATTCGAGAAGTATGGAACACGCCTGATTGGCGCAAACATTGATGCAATCAATCGAGGTGAAGATCGCGAGACATTCAAGGCAATCGTGGAGAAGGTCGGGGGAGAATCAGCTCGCTCCTTTATCGCCCACTCAATGGATGACTGCCTAGCGGCGGTGAAGGTTCTTAACTACCCAGTGGTTGTACGTCCATCATTCACTATGGGAGGCCTCGGCTCCGGAATTGCATTTAACGAAGAAGAACTCACACTCATCGCCGGAGCGGGTCTTCGTCACTCACCGACCACCGAAGTTCTTCTTGAGGAGAGCATCATTGGTTGGAAAGAGTATGAACTCGAAGTCATGCGTGACAATAAAGATAACGTCGTCATCGTCTGCAGTATTGAAAATGTTGACCCCATGGGCGTGCACACTGGCGACTCAATCACGGTTGCTCCAGCTTTAACGCTCACCGATGTCGAGTATCAGAAGCTCCGCAATCTCTCAATTGAGATCATCCGTGAAGTTGGTGTGGATACAGGTGGATGCAATATTCAATTCGCCGTAAATCCCGCTGATGGTCGAGTTATCGTGATTGAGATGAATCCGCGCGTATCTCGTTCATCTGCTCTTGCCTCGAAGGCGACAGGTTTTCCAATTGCAAAGATTGCTACAAAGCTCGCAATTGGTTACACCCTAGATGAGATTCAGAACGACATCACCAAGTCGACGCCAGCTTCATTCGAACCAACACTCGATTACATCGTGGTCAAGGTTCCACGCTTTGCCTTTGAGAAGTTCCCAGAGGCAGATCCAAAACTCACCACCACCATGAAATCTGTTGGTGAAGCGATGGCTATCGGGCGCTCATTCCCTGAGGCGCTTCAGAAGGCGCTTCGCTCGGTTGAGAAGAAGGGTACGTCATTCTCTTGGAGTACTCCTGCCAGCGAGAAGAAGGCTCTACTCGCGGCAATCGGAACGCCTACGGAGTGGCGCCTTCAGCAAGTGCAGAAGGTAATGTCTCTTGGCGCAACCATCGAAGAAGTTCACGCGATTACCAAGATTGATCCTTGGTTCCTTGCCCAGATTGAGTTGATTAACTCGCTGGCAGAAGAGTTCAGAGCGGCTCCCGAGTTAACGCCAGAGCTCTTTGCCAAGGTAAAACGGAATGGCTTCTCTGATATTCAGTTAGCAGAGCTACGAGGTCTGACTGAAGCCGAGATTACTTCTCAGCGTCTCCGTGCCGGCGTGCGTCCCGTCTTCAAGACCGTTGATACCTGTGCTGCGGAATTCGAAGCACATACGCCTTATCACTACTCCAGTTATGACCAGGAGACAGAGGTCCTACCTCGCACCAAGCCTGCCGTCTTTATTCTAGGAAGTGGACCTAACCGCATCGGTCAAGGTGTCGAGTTCGATTACTCCTGTGTCCACGCCGCCTTCGCTTTGAAGGAGGCTGGTTACGAGACGATCATGATTAATTGCAATCCAGAGACCGTCTCCACCGATTACGACACCTCAGATCGCCTCTACTTTGAGCCGCTGACTCTCGAAGATGTCCTAGAGGTCATCCACGCTGAATCGCTAGCCGGACCAGTACTCGGCGTAGTCGCTCAACTCGGTGGACAGACACCTCTTGGTCTCGCTCGTGGCCTTAAAGATGCGGGTGTCACCATCCTTGGTACAAGTCCGGATGCGATTGACCTTGCAGAAGATCGGGGTCAATTCGGCGCAATTCTTGAGAAGAGCGCGCTCCGTGCTCCCGAATTTGGAATGGCGCGCTCCTTTGATGAGGCGAAGAAGATTGCCGCTGAGATTCAATATCCAGTATTGGTCCGCCCATCGTTTGTGCTCGGTGGTCGCGGGATGGAGATTGTTTACGACGACGATTCGCTCGAGGAGTTCATCAAGAAGGCTACTGAGATCACTCCAAACCATCCTGTCCTTATCGACAGATTCTTAGATGATGCAATTGAGATAGACGTTGATGCACTTTACGACGGAGATGAACTCTTCCTCGCAGGCGTTATGGAACATATCGAGGAGGCCGGAATTCACTCTGGCGACTCTGCCTGCGTTCTACCAAGCTTCTCGCTCAATCTCGCGAAGATTGAAGAGATTCGCCAAGCGACGGAGAGCATCGCAAAGCACGTAGGCGTGCGCGGTCTCATCAATATTCAATTCGCAGTAACTCGCGATGAGACGCTCTACGTCATCGAAGCAAACCCACGTGCCTCACGCACCGTTCCCTTTGTCAGCAAGGCGACAGGTAATGCGCTCTCTAAGGCGGCTGCGCTCATCTGCGTCGGTAAGTACATTGCTGAGCTCCGCGTGGAAGGGCTACTCCCAGATACTGGCGATGGAATTTCAAGCGCTGTCTCCGTCAAAGAGGCCGTTCTTCCTTGGAGCCGCTTTCGTCGCGTTGATGGAATGGGAGTCGACTCAGTTCTCGGCCCTGAGATGCGTTCAACCGGTGAAGTCATGGGTATCAGCGAGACCTTCGGTGAGGCTTATGCGAAGTCCCAAACCGCGGCATTTGGTCCACTTCCACATGCAGGCAATGTTTTCCTCTCGCTCTCTGATCGAGATAAAGAAGGCGCTCTTGAACCTGCTCGCAGACTTGTGGAACTTGGATTCACGCTCTACACAACGCAAGGTACGCACGATTTCCTTGCCGCAGATGGAATTACCTCCATCAAGATTAGAAAGAATGCAGAGAAGAACGAGCCGGGAGATTCTGCAGTAGAGATCATTTCTCGAGGCGATATCCAACTCGTTATCAATACGCCTCTCGGTCGTGGCTCCCGCCAAGATGGTTGGCTGATAAGAACTGCGAGTGTGCAGCGCTCGATTCCTATTATCACAACGATTGCTGGATTCAAGGCAGCTGTCGCGGGAATTGGAGAGATGAAGGGTCGTCCATTCTCTGTGAAATCACTTCAAAAGTGGCAGGCACTTACGGGTAGAGGAGTGAAGTAGATGTCCTCGATCAATAAGCGCGCGAAGCAGATCTCTGCTGAAATTATAAGTAATAAGAAGGTAGGCGCCTACCATCACATCACTCTCGCAGTAGGGGAGATCGCCCAACTCATTAAGCCAGGAAACTTTGTGGCGGTAGCTGTTGGTGGCGAGGATTCACGCATGGTTCTCCGTCGCGCCTTCGCAATCTATAAATCAAGCATGGATCCGCTCGATGGTGGAATTGTTGAGCTAGTTGTTGCGCCACACGGTTCTGGAAGTAAATGGTTATGTAGCGCGCCGATTCATTCCATGATTGATGTAATCCTTCCTCTCGGCAAGGCCTTTGGTATTCCGGTAAATCCTGTCAATGCTCTACTCGTTGGCGGGGGATATGGCTCCGCACCTCTCTTTGGTCTGGCTGAGGCGCTCAAGGCGAAGCAATGCAACGTCGATATGGTTCTTGGTGCAAGCACTGCTTCGAAGATTTATGCGCCTCAAGAGGGCAAGCGTTCAACGAACTCCATGATCTTCACGACCGATGATGGCTCACTTGGACTTGAGGGGATGGTCAGTTCGGTTATTCCTGAAATTATTGAGAAGAACAATATCGAGATCATTTACTCCTGCGGACCAATGGCGATGCTT
>CANGCW010000073.1 GCA_947452525.1 Actinomycetota bacterium | reverse complement strand
GTCGACTCTCTCTGATGCAGAGATGAATAAAATTATCACCTCACATAAAGATGAAGAGGTTGTTGGAGCCTTACTCAACGCGACCCTTGATGCCGGTGCACCAGATAATGTCACCATCATCTGGGCGACGGTCGTAGATGGCGAACCGTCAGTAGGTACAACGCTGCTTGGGGCTGCGCATGAGTAAGGTCTTAAGCGGTCGTTACGAGGTTGGCGAGATGATTGGTACCGGCGGAATGGCCGATGTCTATCGTGCACATGACAAGCGACTCGATAGAGAAGTAGCAGTCAAGATTCTCCGCAGCGACCTTGCACGTGATCCATCCTTCGTCTCTCGCTTTCGCAAAGAGGCGTTAGCTGCTGCCGGCCTTAATCATCCTGGCATTGTTGCTGTCTTCGATTCAGGTGAAGATGGTCTCGACTCATTTATCGTGATGGAGTTGATCTCTGGCAAGACTCTCCGCGAACATCTTCAGTCGGGAGCTGCGATCACAACCGATCAAGCGCTCACCATCGTCGCAGGTATTTTGGATGCCCTCGAGTATTCACATCGCAAGGGAATCGTTCATCGCGATATCAAACCCGGCAACATCATGATCACCGATGAGGGAGAGATCAAGGTGATGGACTTCGGTATCGCTCGCGCGCTCGCCGATATCGGTGCAACGATGACAAATACTTGGAACATTGTTGGAACTGCGCAATATCTCTCCCCTGAACAAGCAACGGGATCTATCGCAGATGCTCGAAGCGATATCTACTCCGTTGGCTGCGTTCTCTATGAGCTACTCAGCGGTCAACCGCCATTTACTGGCGATACGCCTGTATCTGTCGCTTTTCAGCACGTTTCAGGCGTAGCCCCTGCACTCTCCACGCTCGTTCCTGATATCGATTCTGGGCTCGAGACCATCGTCTCGGTCTCACTTGCGAAGGATCCGGCGCATCGTTATCAGAGCGCTGGCGCAATGCTCGCTGACCTGCATCGCGCAATGAAGGGCGAGCAAGTTACAACAAAGATTAGACGAATCAAGCCACGTAAGAACGTCCTCATTGCGGCGGCGATCTCTTTAACTGCAGTCGTCGGGGTTGGAGCGACGCTGTACTTCACATCCGCTAACTCCACACAGGTGCAGATTCCCAATGTTGTCGGACTTACTCTTGATCAAGCGAAGGCGCTCCTCAAGAACTTCACCGTGAATGTTGAACGCGCACCGGATGGTCGCATTCCTAAAGATCGCGTTGCTAACCAGTTGCCGCTCGCAACAACGAAGGCGCCTTCGGGAAGTTCTGTAACTCTTACAATCTCTGATGGACCAGGAACAACCGTCGTTCCAGTAACACTTGTCGGTCTCTCACTTGCAGATGCACGCAATCTGATTGCTGGTGCAGGTCTTGTTATTTCTCAAACAGTTCCTGTTGACTCCAACGAAGCACCAGGAACAGTTATCTCTGTAACTCCATCAGCAGGAAGCACAATCCAAGCTGGTGAGGGGTTGATTCTTGAGATTGCAAGTGGAAGTGCTCAAATTCCTGATGTCACTACGCGCACCGAGATTGAAGCGCAGACGATTCTTACTCAAGCAGGATTCCTTATTAAGACGATCTATGCATATGACGCAAATTCACCGCTAGATACAGTTCTTGCGCAAGCGCCAAGTGGTGGAACATCGCAATCCATTGGTGGATCGGTAACAATTACAATCAATAAGCAGTAATTAGCGAACTACAACTGGAGATAGGCCAACTGCTCTCTTCGTTGCATCGACATCTCCACACATCACAAGCCAGTTAGCCAACATCATGTGGCCATGCTCTGTGAGAACTGACTCTGGGTGGAACTGCACACCGTGAATAGGAAGTGATGCATGGCGAAGCGCCATCACAACTCCGGAATCAGTTCGAGCTGTAACAACTAATTGGTCACTCATCGTCGCCTCTTCAACTGCGAGTGAGTGATAACGTGTTGCCGTAAAAGGTGAGGGAAGATCTGCGAGGACGCCTTCGCTGTTATGTTGTACAAGTGAAGTCTTGCCGTGAAGAAGTTCTGGTGCGCGCGAGACGGTTGCACCGAAAGATGTAGCAATCGCTTGATGTCCTAAGCAGACGCCGAAGAGTGGAATCGATTTCTCTGCACAGTACGAGACCATCGCCATGCTTACTCCGGCAGCTTCCGGAGTTCCAGGGCCAGGAGAGATGAGGATGCCGTCGAATTGATCAGCCATATTGGGCTCGACTTCATCATTGCGGAGCACAGTGCACTGAGCCCCAAGCTGTCCGAGGTACTGCACGATGTTGTAAACGAAGGAGTCGTAATTATCGACCACCAAAATCTTCGCTCTGTCGCCACTTCTCACCCCCCTATTGTGGTGTAGCCTTCGCACCATGCCTAAATCAAAGGTCCGCAAGAAGGTTCAGATTCGCCACCAGCACGAGGCGGTTCTCGAGCAGGAGCACGCCTCCGAGCTGCTCGAATCCCCACGCTGGCTCGCGCCAACGATGGTCGGCGCCTTCCTTGGTGGCCTCTTCTGGATCGTTACCTATTACATCTCCAATACCCAGTACCCCATTCCAGGTCTCGGAGCGTGGAATATGGTCGTTGGCTTCGGCTTTATCGCAGGTGGATTCACGCTCGCTACCCGCTGGCGCTAACTCTCTCTTTAACGGCTAGTTACACCCATGTAATTCACCCACAGTGTGGGTAAACCCTGTGGATAAATCTCTCAAAGTTAGAGGCCAGATTATGCTGGCTCTCAGGAAACCCCCAGCCAAAAGGTAGAGCCTTAGGGCGAGGTGATAACCATGACTCTACTTACAGAGAGAAGTTACGAAATGACCCCTACAACCGAGAGCGCATCCCAGCCAACAACACAGCGCATCCTCGTCGTGGATGATGAGAAGAGCATTAGCGAACTCATAGCAACTAGTCTGAAATTTGTTGGCTTCGATGTCCGTACCGCAGCTACCGGATCAGAGGCGCTTCGCATTGCAGAAGAGTTCAAGCCTCATGCCTTGATTCTCGATGTGATGCTTCCCGATCAGAATGGTTTCGAAGTCTGTCGCCAACTTCGCACAGATGGACATAGCGTCGGCGTCCTCTTCCTTACAGCGAAAGATACGGTCGAAGACAAGATCGCTGGCCTCACAATCGGTGGCGATGATTATGTAACAAAACCATTTAGCCTGGAAGAGCTCGTTGCTCGTCTGCGCGCACTCCTCCGTCGTATCGGCGCAGTTGTCGCTGAAGTTGATGATGAGAAGATTCGCTTTGCGGATCTCGAACTTGATGAGGCGACACATGAAGTGCGTCGCGCAGGAAATCTCATCGACTTAAGTCCAACAGAATTCTTACTTCTCCGTTATCTCATGGTGAACGCGGATCGCGTTGTGAGTAAGTCGCAGATCCTCGATCATGTCTGGCAGTACGACTTCCGTGGAGATGCAGGAATTGTTGAAACGTATGTCTCCTACCTCCGGAAGAAGATTGATATATACGAGCCGGCACTGATCCACACCGTACGCGGAGTGGGTTACCGCATGCGTCTACCAGCGAGGAAGTAATATCGCCCCATGGCAAAGTGGAGTCTTCGAAATCGATTGTTGGTGGCGGTGCTTGTCGTCGCCGCAATCGGTATCGGCACTTCTGACTTCTTTGCCATTACCTCACTCCGTAGCTTCCTTACTACGCAGATTGATAACCAACTTAATGACATCATGACCAGCACGATGTTACGTCTCGACCGTGCCGGCATTGAGAGCTCGACTAGAGATGAAACAAGCGATCCCCAGCCATTCAATATGATCCAGCCGCTTCGCGGGGTTCCAAATGCAACCTCAGTAACGCTACTGACGCCTAGCGGTGTAGTCGTCGGCAAACTAGGCGGCGACCTTGCGGGAACTACCTCAACCTTAATCTCGCCATTCTCTGGTTACACAACAGCAAAGATTGCAACACTTCAAGGTAAAGCTTTCACCTTAGAGAAGGGTACAAATCAAGGCCCACTTCGTGCAGTTGCGCAAGAGTTACCATCTGGCATCGGTTCTGTGGTTGTTGCGACATCACTCGAGAATGAAACTAAGACGCTCGGTGAATTATCTGGGCTCTTCTTCTTTATCTCTCTCATAGTCCTTGTTCTTATTGGTTTATTTGCCCGACTCTTAATTCAGATTAGCCTCAAGCCGCTGCGTGAGGTTGAGGTAACCGCTGCGGCCATCGCCGATGGCGATCTCTCTGCACGTTTGCCAGAGAGTAGGCCAACAACCGAGGTAGGCAGACTTACAAAATCGCTCAACACCATGTTGGGGCGAATTGAGGAATCATTCTCTGTTCGAGTCGCTTCTGAGGCAAGGCTCCGTCGCTTCGCAGCAGATGCGTCACATGAACTACGTACCCCGCTTACCGCAATCCGTGGTTTTGCAGAGTTATACCGACAAGGTGCGGTTCGCGGTGAAGATAATACGAGGGAGTTGGTTGGTCGCATCGAGAGCGAGTCGATTCGTATGAGCTCACTCGTCGAAGATCTCCTTCTACTCGCACGCATGGATCAAGCGCCGACCCTCGCACAGGAGCCAGTGGATCTCAATGCTGTCGTTCATGAGGCGGTCGCCTCGGCTCAGGCAGCTGGTCCACATCATCCGATTGAAGTAGATCTTCCTTACGATGAAAGTTTCGTTCTCGGTGATCCCCTTCGAATCCATCAGGTTCTTGCAAACCTCCTGGCGAATGCCCGCACTCATACACCAGATGGCACCAAGATTTCGATCCACATTCATCAGAGCGATAATGAGACGACTCTTGCGGTTTCCGATAGTGGTCCTGGTTTAAATGGCGAACATAAGAAGAAGATCTTTGAACGGTTCTTTCGCGCTGACCCATCTCGCGCCCGGACTAGTGGCGAGGGCAGTGGTCTTGGACTCTCCATCGTTGATGCGGTGATGAAGGCTCACGGTGGTTCAGTAAGTGTGGAATCTGAAGTAGGTAAAGGCTCTACCTTCACCCTCCATTTCCCTATCTCTTCTGAGGAATAACAGGAAAGATTGTTGCATCTCCACTCTTAATCAATTCAAGAGCTTTCAAAGTTGATTGATATCCTCGGTATGCGATTTCAAAATCTTCTGGTGAAGAGTGAATTTCGGCTAGCGATGAGATTGGGGTATAGCTACCCGGATCGAGGAAGAACTCAAGGTAATGAGAAAATTTCGGAGTGGGCTTGAAGATGTGGATGCAACGTAGATGTTTTCGAACAGTACCCCAGGCTGTTGTATATCCCTCAAGATCGAGATAATGCCGGTATTTTGCGAAATCTTCTTCGTTGACCGGATCAGCCATCACATCTAATCGTGCTAACTTGCGGCGCGTTCCACTAGAGTCGAAATTTGAAAATGCCATAGAGATTTTTGCATCTATCTCTGAGGGGTAGTTCTTGGCCTCAATGCAGGCCGCAATAC
>CANGCW010000072.1 GCA_947452525.1 Actinomycetota bacterium | reverse complement strand
GATCGAGGAGGAGAACTAATGGATATCTCGAACTACCTCTACCTCTCAGCGATCCTCTTCACTATTGGCGCAGTAGGCGTTGCCATTCGTCGTAACGCAATCGTCGTCTTTATGTGTATCGAGTTGATGCTGAATGCATGCAACCTCGCATTTGTAACTTTCTCTCGTCTCCACGGAACACTTGATGGTCAGGTCGCATCCTTCTTCACGATGGTTGTAGCTGCCTGTGAAGTGGTTGTGGGCCTCGCGATCATCGTCACGATGTATCGCTCCCGTCGATCGGCATCAGTTGATGATGCCAGTTTGTTGAAGCGATAACCATGACATCAAGTACACATCTGGTCTATCTGATTGCGCTCCCGCTCTTTAGCAGCGCACTCCTTCTTCTTCTCGGACGTATCGCTGATAAGTGGGGCCATTATGTGGCGACCGCGGTATCTGCAAGTACATTCGTACTTGGCCTCACCGAGTTCTTCGCAATGCGCTCCCGTGAAGGCGCTGCACGCTCTTCTGTGCAGACTCTCTTCAACTGGATCTCGGTTGGCTCCTTCAAGGTAGATGCAGCGCTGCTCTTGGATCAGCTCTCTATCTGTTTCGTCCTTCTCATTACCGGTGTCGGAACACTTATCCATACCTACTCCATCGCTTACATGTCACATGATCGCGATCGCCGTAGATTCTTTGCATACCTCAACCTCTTCGTTGCTGCGATGCTCCTCCTTGTTCTTGGAAACTCTTACCTCAACCTCTACGTCGGCTGGGAGGGCGTGGGCCTCGCCTCATACCTCTTGATCGGATTCTGGAATGAGCGTCCTGCTTATGCAGTTGCTGCGAAGAAGGCATTCGTCGCTAACCGCGTTGGTGATATCGGCCTCTCACTCGCAATCATGATCGCCTTTGCGCAATTTGGCTCAGTGACATTTGATGGCGTTAAGGCTGGGGTCCCACATGCTTCAACAGCAGCTCTCACTGCACTCGGTGCGATGCTCCTCCTTGCTGCAACCGGTAAGTCGGCGCAGTTCCCATTGCAATCATGGCTCGGCGATGCGATGGCTGGCCCAACACCAGTATCTGCACTCATCCACGCGGCAACGATGGTTACAGCAGGTGTCTATCTCATTACCCGCTCAAACTTTGTCTTCGATGCCTCACCAACAGCGCGACTTCTCGTCGTCATCGTTGGCGCAATCACACTCCTCTTCGGAGCGATTGTCGGTACTGCAAAGGATGACATTAAGAAAGCCCTTGCTGCCTCGACCATGTCCCAGATCGGTTACATGATCCTTGCAACAGGTCTTGGTCCAATCGGTTATGCCTTCGCAATCATGCACCTCCTTACCCACGGCTTCTTCAAGGCGAGCATGTTCCTTGGAGCTGGTTCAGTCATGCATGGCATGAATGATGAAGTGAATATGCGTAAGTACGGTGCGCTCCGTAAGGCGATGCCGATCACCGCAGCAACTTTTGGTCTTGGTTATCTCGCAATCATCGGAGTCCCACCATTCGCTGGTTTCTACTCAAAAGATAAGATCATTGAGACAGCATTTAACGCTGGGGGAGCTAAGGGTTGGCTCCTTGGTGGCGCAGCACTTCTCGGTGCAGCAATTACCGCTTTCTATATGACTCGCGTCTTCATCCTGACATTCACAGGCAAGAGCCGTTGGGATGACGAGGCTCATCCGCACGAATCCCCATCACTGATGTGGATTCCGATGGTTGTTCTCTCAATCGGATCTATCGCATCAGGTTTCCTGTTCAACTCAGGTAACGCACTCGTCAACTGGCTCGCACCAGTGGTAAATGCAGCGAATTTCCACAGTGAAGAAGAGTTGTTAAAGCCAGTCGTCGTCTCACTTTTGGCGCTTGCTGTTGTCGTGATCGGCGCCGGATATGCATTCCTCAAGTACCGCAACGATGTTCCGGTTGTGGCACCCGAGAAGGTCTCTATCTTCACTAAGGCTGCTCGTCGCGATCTCGGTCAAGATGATCTCAACGACTACCTCCTCGTCCGCCCTGGTCAGAAGTTAACTTCTGACCTTGTTGCTACGGATGAGAAGGCGATCGATGGAACGGTTCGAGGTATCGCCTGGCTCGTCCAATACCTCTCGTACTCATCTAAGAAGATTCAAAATGGTTATGTCCGTTCTTACGCATTAATTATGGCGTTGGGCGCACTCGCCCTCGTTGCAACGATTTGGGTGGTGACTCTGTGAGCCTTCTGACAGTACTTATGCTCCTACCTTTGGTAGGCGCACTCGCACTCTTCGCAACCTCTGGTGAGAATGTAAAGGCAATCAAGTCCATCGCTCTCGCCAGCGGTATCGCAACCTTTGCAGTCTCTGTACTTATGGCGCTCCGCTTTAAGACCAATACCTCTGGATTCCAATTTGTTGAGAGCCATAGTTGGATCTCAAGCTTCGGCATCCGTTACCAAGTAGGTATTGATGGCATCGCACTCGTATTGATTCTCCTCAGCACACTTCTTGTTCCTGTTGTCATGTTGGCGAGCTGGAATGAATCTGAAGGCGGTCGCTGGAGCTCACGTACGTACTACGTATTGATGCTCGTCCTTGAGACGATGATGATCGGCGTCTTCGCCGCAACAGATGTCTTCCTCTTCTACGTCATCTTCGAAGCGATGTTGCTCCCGGTCTACTTCCTTATCGGCGGATACGGTCGTGGCGAGCGCGCTGCAGCTGCGATGAAGTTCCTGCTCTATAGCCTCTTCGGTGGCCTATTAATGCTTGCAGCTCTCATCGGCCTCTTTGTCTCTGCGGAGGGTCAGATCGGCGCAACATTTGATCTGACGATGCTCTCTCAGATTCACTTGAGTAGCTTGACGGAGAACCTCTTCTTCCTCGGTTTCTTCATCGCATTCGCGGTAAAGGCACCGCTCTGGCCTCTCCATACCTGGCTTCCAACAGCAGCGAAGAGTGCAACTCCAGCAACATCAGTGTTGCTACTCGGCGTGCTCGATAAGGTCGGTACTTACGGAATGATCCGTTTCTGCCTCACCCTCTTCCCACATGCCTCGCATACCTTCACCCCATTGATCATCGTTCTCTCACTGATATCAATTATCTATGGCGCATTTCTCGCCATTGGTCAGAGAGATATCAACGGACTTATCGCATTTACATCTATCAGCCACTTCGGATTTATCACTCTCGGTATCTTCGCAATGACATCACAGGGCCTCTCTGGTGCAACCCTCTATATGGTGAACCACGGATTCTCTACCGCAGCCCTCTTCCTTGCTGCTGGTTGGATGTCATCACGTCGCGGATCAACAAAGATTGATGATTTTGGTGGGCTACAGCGTGTGACACCAGTGATGGCGTGGACCTTCTTCATCGCAGGTATGTCAGCGCTCGCTCTTCCTGGTCTCTCAAGCTTTGTGAGTGAGTTCCTCGTCCTCGTCGGAACATTTACCCGTTATCCGATTGCAGCGATTATCGGAACAACCGGAATCGTTCTTGCGGCGCTCTACGTATTGCTTACAGTTCAGAAGGCGCTCCATGGCCCAACGACTCCAGGCAATGAGAACCTCACCGATCTCGGTCTTCGCGAGAAGATTGCGATCGCCCCGGTCATCGTTCTCTTGGTTCTTCTCGGCTTCTATCCAAAGCCAGTAATCGACAAGATCAATCCAGCATCGACGCAGGTAATGGCTCACGCTGGTTATAGCGATCCACTTCCAAAGGCAGGTAAGTAAGCATGAACGCTCCAGCTATTAGTTACTCGCTACTTGCCCCAATCCTTATCGTTCTTGGTGGCGCTCTCGTCGGCGTGCTCGTGGAGGCGATTTTTACCCTTAAGTCGAAGTACTCACGCTCCAAGATTCAATTGACGGTCACGCTTCTCAGCCTTGTTGCCGCATTCGTTGCGCTCTGGCGAATTCGCCACCAGGTATCTGGGCAGGCTGCAGTTGCATCCGTTGCAATCGATGGCACGGGTCTCTTCTTCCAGGGAACGATTCTCTTGCTCGCAATCCTGGGTGTTCTTCTTATTTCAGATCGCGATAACTTCACAGCTCAAGCTGCAGCAATCCCTGGTTCACCAGAGGAGCAGAGCGCAATCGCCAAGGGCCATGAGCAGAGTGAGATCTACCCACTCACGCTCTTCGCTGTCAGCGGAATGTTGCTCTTCCCAATTGCCTCAGATCTCATCACTCTCTTTGTAGCTCTTGAAGTTCTCTCATTGCCGCTCTACTTGATGGCTGGTCTCTCACGCCGTCGTAGATTGCTCTCACAAGAGGCGGCGTTGAAGTACTTCCTCCTAGGCGCATATTCATCTGCCTTCTTCCTCTTTGGAAGCGCATTCCTCTACGGCTATTCAGGCACACTCTCACTCAGCGGAATCGCTAGCTCCATTGAGTTAGGTGCAGGAAATGACCTCTTCCTCCTCATCGGAATCGTCTTCCTCTCAGTAGGCCTACTCTTCAAGATCGGTGCAGTTCCATTCCACTCATGGACCCCTGATGTCTACCAAGGTGCACCTACGCCAATCACAGCATTTATGGCTGCTTGCACAAAGATGGCGGCAATCGGTGCCACGCTCCGTATCTTCTACGTAGCACTCGCTGCAGATCAACAGCAGTGGCGTCCGATTGTCTCTGCGATCGCGATCTTGACGATGGCAGTTGGAGCTATTGCAGTGATTTCACAGCGCGACGCGAAACGTTCACTCGCATTCTCCTCCATCGCGCATGCAGGTTTCTTGCTCCTCGGTGTGCTTGCTCTCAACCTCTCAGGTCTCAAGGCATCGATGTTCTATCTCTTCTCCTACGGCTTCGCGACGATTGGTGCATTTGCAATCATTACTCTCGTCCGCGACTCCACTGGTGAGGTAACAGATCTCAACCGTTGGGCGGGACTTGGAAAGAAGTCACCACTCATCGCGGGCACCTTCGCACTCTTCCTCTTGAGCTTTGCCGGAATTCCACTTACCAGTGGATTTATCGCGAAGTTCTCACTCTTCAAGGCAGCGTTTGAGTCAGGAAATAAACTCACTGTTCTTATCGCTGTGCTTGCGAGCGCGATTGCAGTCTTCTTCTACCTCCGTCTGATTTTGATCCTCTTCTTTACCGACCCTAAGTCAGATGCAGTGACCGTTGTTATTCCATCAGTGAAGACACGCATCGTGATCTTCATCTGTGCACTCGCAACAATCCTCCTAGGTATCCTGCCAGGGCTCTTGCTCAACACTGTAGATGCTCTCGCTGGCTTCATTAATTAATGGCCGGAAGTAATACTGGTATTCCAGTAATCGATAAGGAGCTAGATAGCTACCTCGGCGCTCGTATGGTCGAAGTAGAGAGCTTGCTGCGCTCCCATATCGAGGGCGACTATCCGCTCGTCGTGGAGACATCTCGCCACCTCGTTGAGGCTGGCGGAAAGCGAGTTCGCCCACTTCTCGCTCTGCTCGCTGCGCAATTTGGAGACCCGACAGCCAAGGGCATTATCGAATCTGCAGTTGTCTGCGAACTAACCCATCTTGCAACGCTCT
>CANGCW010000071.1 GCA_947452525.1 Actinomycetota bacterium | reverse complement strand
GTGAAGACACTTGGCTTTGTCGGGCCTCGTGCCGCCAGTTTCCGTTTGGCTAACCCAATCTCGGAGGAGACGCCACTACTTCGCACTCATCTACTCCCAGGTCTACTCACGACGCTCCAGAGAAATCTCTCTCGTGGAAGTAAAGATGTAGCAATCTTTGAAATTGGATCTGTATTTCGCAATGTCACTGAGCTTCAAGCGGTAGGAGAAGTTGCAACGGGCGTCCGACCTAGCGAAGCGGATATCGCCCGTATCTATGCAAGCGTCCCAGATCAACCACTCTTTGTTGGTGGAGTTCTCACCGGTGGGCTTGATCGCGGTGGTTGGTGGGGCAATGGTCGCTCTGTTGATTGGAGCGATGCAATCTCACTTGCTCTCCGTATTGTTGAAGAGACTGGAAATGTTGCCGAAGTTGTTCAATCTGATTTAGCGCCTTGGCACCCAGGTCGCTGTGCCGAGATTCGAGTGGGGGAGAAGGCGGTTGCGCACGCAGGCGAACTTCATCCACGAGTACTAGAAGAGCTCGGATTGCCACCCCGGACAATCGCCTTTGCGGTGATTCTCTCGGCCTTGCCATTTAATGATGTCGCACCCGCTCCGAGAGTCTGGTCACTTCCTGCAGCAACTCAAGATATTGCACTTGTTGTGGATGCGACTGTTCCAGCGAGTGAAGTTGAGGCAGCGCTGAAGGCAGGGGCGGGCGACCTACTTGAATCAATCGCACTCTTTGATACCTATTCAGATGCTTCAACCATCGGTGCGGGCAAAATCTCTCTCGCCTTCACAATGACATTCAGAGCGCCTGATCGCACCCTCACGGCTGCTGAAGTATCTGAGTATCGCGAAGCAGCTGCGGCATCAGCCCTCAAGAGCTGTGGAGCCGTGCCTCGAGGCTAGTGTATATTTATGCAAAACGTTGCATAAAATTGCATGAATGAATACCCAGCTCATACACTAGGCCCATGAAAATAGGCGTAGTCGGCGCAAGTGGGTACTCAGGCGGCGAGCTATTAAGGCTTCTGCTCAACCACCCAGAGTTCTCGATTGATTACATAGCTGCAGGGTCCTCTGCGGGCGAGGCAATTACCTCTGTGCACCCCCACCTGCAAGAGTTCTCTGGGCGTGCATTTGAAGAGACTGACCTTGCGAAGATGAGTGAATGTGCATTGCTCTTCTTCGCTCTCCCGCACGGTGAGTCTGCAAAGTACATCGCAGAATTGCCAAGCGAGATAAAAATTGTTGATCTCGGCGCGGACTATCGATTGAACAACAGCGATCAATGGGCAAAGTATTACGGTGGGTCCCACGCCGGATCATGGGTCTATGGCTCACCTGAACTCCCTGGCCAGCGCGACAAGATTAAGAACGCATCCCGTGTCGCAAACCCTGGGTGTTATGCAACGGCCATCAATCTAGCGATCGCTCCAGCTATTGCATCTGGCGTCATTGATGCCTCAGATATCGTCGTAGTCGCATCCTCGGGAGTTACTGGAGCTGGCAGAAGTGCAAAAATCTCACTTCTCGGATCCGAAACGATGAACTCTCTTACTTCGTACAAGTTCGGTGGAGTGCATCAACACACGCCTGAGGTTGAACAGGCACTTAGTTCCATCGGGGGAGGAGATGTGAGGATTTCTTTCACTCCGATACTCGCGCCTATGCCGAGAGGAATCCTCGCTACGGTTACGGCAAAACTCACTTCGAATACAGATACTGCGCAGATTCGTTCAATGTATGAGAAGTTCTACTCCGATAGCGTCTTCGTCTCTCTCCTTGCAGAAGGGGAGATGCCGCGAACTTCTTCAACGCTCGGCAGCAACTCAGTACACCTGCAGATTGCGATTGACGCTCACACCAATCGCCTCATTGTTAGCTCTGCTCTAGATAATCTCGGTAAAGGTGCCGCTAGCGCCGCAATTCAGAATGCAAACCTGATCTCTGGTTACGCCGAGGATCTTGGTGTTCCGACAGTAGGAGTTCGCTCATGACAGAGGCAGAGATCTCCCTTCCTCAAGGCTTTCGTGCAGCCGGAGTCGCTGCAGGAATCAAGAAGAGCGGTGCGAAGGACCTTGCCCTCATTGTGAATGAGGGTCCTACGAAGTTTGGTTCAGCGGTATTTACTAGCAACGCAATTGTTGCGGCTCCCGTTACTTGGTCAAAGCAAGTTGTAAAGGATGGCGAAGTCACCGCAGTACTCCTCAATAGCGGGGGAGCGAACGCCTGTACTGGTCCAGAAGGTTTTGCCGATACTCACGCATCTGCTGAATATGTGGCTGATAAGCTCGACCTCTCTTCAGGGGATGTTGTCATCTGTTCAACGGGAATGATTGGTGAGCGCCTACCGATGGATCGAATCCTCTCAGGGATAGATCTAGCCGTGTCGAACCTGGATGTAAATACGGGACTCTCCGTTGCAGAAGCAATCATGACAACCGATACTCATCCTAAGTACTTCAACGGGGAAAATCGGGGTGTAAAGATCTTCGGAATGGCGAAGGGCGCAGGAATGCTTGCTCCATCGCTAGCGACGATGCTCTCTGTTGTGGCCATTGATGCGCTTCCGAGCGAGAACATGAGAGAGATATTCGAATCAGTAATAGGAGAGACTTTCAATCGCATTGATTCCGATGGTTGTATGTCTACCAATGACACGGTTCTTTTGATGGCATCTGGAGCAAGCGGAGTCACACTTAGCAACGATGAACTTCGTTCGATGCTCTTCGAGTGCTGTGAGCACCTCTCTCAAGCGTTGATTGCAGATGCAGAAGGGCATTCGAAGATCATCGCAATAAAGGTTGTTGGAGCAGAATCCGTTGCAGATGCAGAGTTAGTCGGAAAATCTTGCGCTCGGAATAATCTTCTTAAGTGTGCTATTCATGGCGAAGATCCGAACTGGGGTCGAGTCTTGGCCGCAATTGGAACGACATCAGCTGTCTTTGACCCGTACTCCATCGATGTCTCTCTGAATGGAGTAATGGTTTGCAAGAACAGTGCTCCAGGTGAGGAGAGATCGAAGGTTGATATGTCCGATAAGCGAGTAGAAATCCTGATTGATCTCAAGGCCGGTAGCGAAACCGCCACCATCTGGACAAACGACCTGACCGCCGAATACGTACATGAGAACAGTGATTACTCATCATGATTGTTATTAAGTATGGCGGACATGCACTTCCTGAACCAGGCGTGAAGGATCCAGTGATCGCTCTGATCGCTGATCAAATCAAGAACGGCAAAAAATTGGTGTTAGTCCATGGCGGGGGACCGCAGATCAATGCTGAATTAGCCTTACACGGCGTTGAAGGAGAGTTCCTCGGAGGCTACCGAAAGACTTCTCCAGCGGTATTTAGAGTTGTGCAAAAAGTACTTTCCGGAGATGTACTTCGAACACTTGTGAATCAATTTGTGAGCGAGGGCGTTAATGCAGTTGGTATTTCTGCCGGTGATGGTGGGTTAATCCGTGCAGTGCGAATGAGACCAATAGTTGATGGCAAGCCCGTTGACATAGGGTTAGTAGGAGAAGTTGCCACAACTAATCCAGAGATTATTAGCTCTCTTCACGCTTCAGGGCTATTTCCCATTGTTTCACCTGTCGCGGTGAGCGAAGCAGGAGAGGGGTTAAACCTCAACGCCGACATCGCTGCGGGAGCGATCGCTGGAGCGCTTAAAGCCGATGAAGTAATTTTCATGACTGATGTTGCTGGGATTTATCGGAATTTTCCTGATCCTGATTCCATTATTCGCTCAATTTCTTCAGTAGAACTCTCATCGCTCCTTCCAACCTTCTCGGAGGGCATGGTTCCAAAGGTAGAGGCGGCGCTCTCAGCAATCAAGGCTGGCGTAACGAGAGTCCGGATAATCGATGGAAGAGATGTAGAGAATCTTGGCGCTGCTTTACGTGGCGAAGGCGGAACGGAGATCCATCCATGACATCACGCAATGCACCATCGAAGACTTCCAACTTTTCTAATCGCTGGGAAAATTCGTTACAGAATAATTATGGAACGCCAGCTCTCACTTTCACGTCCGGGAAAGGTGCTGTCCTCGTTGGGGAAAACGGGAAGCGCTATCTTGATTTTCTTGGTGGAATCGCCACAAACGCGCTCGGGCATGCCCACCCAAAAATCATCAAAGCGGTAACAGAACAGGTGAAGAAGCACTCTCATTTATCAAATTTTTATATTCATGAAGGCGCAGTTGTGCTGGCTGAAAAGTTACAGAAGATGACTGGCAGTAAGAGCGCTCGAACCTTCTTCTGTAATTCCGGTACTGAGGCAAATGAAGCAGCCATCAAGATTTCGCGATTAACCGGACGTACGAGGATCGTCTCCACGATTGGTGGTTTCCATGGGCGGACGGCTGGTTCATTATCGCTCACTGGACAGCCTGCGAAGCAGCGACCATTTCTTCCTCTGCTTCCTAGAGTGAAGCACGTGAAGTTTGGTGATCTCGATGCGATGCGTCGAGTAGTAACGCGAAAGACGGCGATGGTTATCGTTGAACCGATTCAAGGGGAGAATGGCGTTATTCCTGCGCCTGCTGGTTACCTTGAGGGGCTACGCGCGCTCTGTGACGTATTCGGCGTTCTGCTCTGCATAGATGCAGTCCAGACAGGCATGGGTCGCACGGGAGAGTGGTTTGGATATGAGCATTCCGGCATAAAGCCAGACATCATCACTCTTGCTAAGGGTCTTGGTGGAGGATTGCCACTCGGCGCAATGATTACTCTGGGTGAGAACGTTCCAGCTTTTGCGCCCGGAGATCATGGCAGTACTTTCGGTGGAAATCCGATTGCGGTAGCGGCCGCACTTGCAATGATTGATGTTATTGAAAAAGAGAGACTCATGAAACGAGCGGCGTTATTTGAAAAGAGGGTTCGCGCTGCTCTTCAGGAGCATCCTAAGGTTGCGGAGATTCGGGGAAGGGGCTTCCTATTGGGTGTTCGACTCACCACCCCGGTGGCGAAACAAGTAGTTAGTGATGCGCAAGAGCAGCTCCTCCTCCTCAACGCTCCCAACGAATCAGTAATTCGCATTGCACCTCCATTGAATGTGACGGAAATTCAGGTGAAGAAGTTCCTAGCTATTTTCACTGGTGCCTTAGATCGGTTAGGTAATTGAGATGAAGAGTGAAACTATCTCTCCACAACTTCGTAGGCATCGACTTGCTGAAATTCTCACGAGCCAGACCATTGACTCTCAGCAGGATTTGGTAAAAGCACTCAAAGCTATTGGAATCCGAGTTACCCAGACCACGGCAAGCCGCGACCTTGAGGCTATCGGAGCAATCCGCATTCGAGATTCTGACGGGAATTTTCGCTACCTGCCTCCTCAACAGGCTGGGCTGGCACGAGCTCCACTTGCTCCTGCATCTACGCGTGAAGGCCTCGTTCTTGAGGTGCTCTCGAGTGGAAATCTTGCAGTTGTTAAGACGCCACCGGGAGGGGCGCAACTCCTAGCTGGCCAGATTGATGCTGCTATAAAAGCGGGCACACTTCATCGAGCCATCGCAACAATTGCAGGAGAT
>CANGCW010000070.1 GCA_947452525.1 Actinomycetota bacterium | reverse complement strand
TCACTAAGCAGAGTGAAATCCTTGAGGATCAACCAATCCTCGCTCGCACACTTCAAGTACGCGATGCTTACTTAGCACCGCTCCATCTCTTGCAGATCTCGCTCTTGGATCAGGTCAGAAAGAATCCAAATGCAGATCCGATTCTGCGCCGCGCACTACTGCTCACCATTAACGGTGTAGCAGCAGGCCTTCGCAATACTGGCTGATTACAACTCTGGTTTAAATCCAAGGACTTCACCGAAGAAGGTCAACTCTTCTTCATGCGAAGTAATGATTGAGCTCGCCTTCCTGAAGCCATGTCCTTCACCTTCAAATTCGAAGTACTTGTGCTTGATTCCCTTTGCTACGCAGACATCTCTAAATGCCTCTGATTGTGCGGGTGGCACGACCTTATCGTCGAGGCCCTGGAAGATGATGAGTGGCGAAGTGAGATTCTCCGAATGAGTCAGAGGCGAACGCTCTTTATATAGAGCTTCCTCTTCTGGATATTTACCAATCATTGAATCTAAGTAGCGGGATTCAAAGTCATGGGTATCAAGAGCGAGAGCAGTGCAATCAGCGACGCCGTAGTACGAGGCGCCGGCTGCAAAGCGATTGGTATTTACGAGGACATTGAGGACAGTGAAGCCTCCTGCAGAACCACCTCGGATAAGAGCCTTCGAGCCATCGACTTCGCCGGCAGTGATTAAGTGATCAACCATTGCGATGACATCTTCACGGTCAACGATGCCCCACTGGCCACGTAATAAGTTGCGATATTCGCGACCATAACCAGTTGATCCACCGTAATTCACTTCCACGACTGCGATTCCGCGAGAGGTGAAGTAACTATGCGATAGCGAGATGACAGCGAGCTCATGTGCGGTTGGGCCACCGTGAACCATGACAAGAAGCGGCGGCTTCTCGGACGGTACAAACTCAGGATTCGTTGGTGGGTAGAAAATTCCATAAACCGGACGCCCATCTTCTCGGGTCGCGGTAATTTGATATGGCTTTGAGAAATATGTAGCGTCAACCGGCAGTGGCTTCGAAAAGACGGTCGAGACTTTGCCGTTCTGTAAGTCAATCTTAATGAGCGAACTTACCTCCGTTGGACTTGAGGCGAAGATAAAGGCGCTCCCATTCCCTTGAGCTAGCGCCTCACCAAAGGTATTAAATTCGCATTCAACATCTTTGCCTTGGCCTGAAACCGAATCCACAATTATTAACTTTTGATTATCTACAGCGCCATGGACTGCAAGAAGTCGACCATCATCTAGGGCGACCATGGACTTCATACCCAGCTGCCAGAGCGGTAGTCCCCACTCGCTCGTATCTTCTATGACGTGGCGAAGATTTCCATCAAGGGTGACAGACCAGAGATTCCACCAACCACTCTTATCGCTAATGAAGAAGAGCTCGTTATCGTTGCCCCACTCTGGATTAAGGCAAGACTCATCTAACCCACCGGCAACAACGCGTGGATCAACGAGTTCACCGTTCTCAACGCGAGCAACCTTTACCTCAGTTCCATCCCACGGCATCTGCGGGTGTTCCCAGCAGATCCATGCGAAGTGAGATCCATCCTTAGCGAGTCGAGGGTGTCCGTAGAAATGTGATGAGTCATCGAGAATGCGGATACCTAATTCGCTCACTGCAACAAGTGCTCGTGTTACCTCACCCGATGCGTGAAGTTCCCGAATACACCAGATCTCACCGTTGATATAGACCATCTCGATATAGCGGTGATCCTCGCCGGCTGGTGGCAGCGGTGAGAAGGCGACCGGCTCACTACCGAGTGATGCAATATAAATTCGTTGATCTTCTTTATTTACAAAGGCGAGATGCGGTGCACCATCTTTGATAAAGCCGTGCCAACTGATGCCGCCGTATTCATGCACGCTACTTGCTGCGCTCCAAGGCTCGGCAAGGAGATCGCCGTGCTTCTGGCTAATGACTAATGTGCGACCAGATTCAGAAGGGCGACGCTCATCCCACCAGAGGTCATCCCCCACAACCTGCATAGCGTTATTGCGGTTGCCCGCCTTCGCTAAGAGTTCCGCTGTGATGGGAGTTTTCCACGTACCTGGCTTCAATGAATTCATTGTGGAACTGTGGCAGAGATGGGCATATGGGGCAACGCTTGGCAAAGCGTGTTACTGGTTGAACTCTTGTTGAGTGCTCTCTAGACCGCGCTCGATGAGGTGCTCTGTCGCTTGTGCACCGCGGGCGATGAAGTCATCCAACTCTTTCTTCTCTGCGCCAGAGAAGGGCTTCAATACATAATCTGCCGCTGGTTGTGGGCCTGCAGGGCGGCCAACGCCGAGGCGGATTCGATAGTAATCAGCGCCAAAGTGGCGAGTGATGTCTTTTAGGCCATTGTGCCCATTATCGCCACCACCCTTCTTAATGCGAATGGTGTTGAAGGGAAGATCAATCTCATCATGCACAACGATGATGTGGTCGGCATCGACCTTGTAGAAGTCAGCCAGCGCCTTGAGTGGCGAACCAGATTCATTCATATACAACTTTGATTTAGCTACAGTCACCGGAGTCTGACCGACGAAGAGATCAGCAATCTCTGTGCGTGACTTGTGCGAAGAGAACTTCTTCCCCGCCGCCATGTAGTTACAGAGCAGATGCCCAATGTTGTGACGGGTAAAAAAATACTGATCGCCGGGGTTTCCGAGTCCGAAAACCAACCAGCGATCAGCCATTTTTTAAATACTAACTACCGAGAAATTATTACGCAGTTGGAGCTTCTGCAGCAGGTGCAGCAGCAGCTTCAGTTGCATCAGCAGATGATGTTGACTTCTCTGAGAGGTGCACAACAACTGTGTGAGGATCAGAGACGAGCTTTGCACCAGCAGGAAGGCTGACATCTGATGCGTACTTGCTTGTACCTGCAGCGAAACCATCGAGGTTCAACTCGAGGAACTGAGGAATCGAAGTAGCTTCGAGCTCAACCTGAATTGTGTTGTTCACGTGCTCAAGGATTCCATCCTTGTCATGTGTTCCAACTGTGTGTACTGGAATATCAACTGTGACGCGCTCGCCGCGACGAACAACGAGGAGATCGATATGCTCGAAGATTCCTGTGATTGGGTTCTTAGTTACTGACTTTGGAAGAACGAGCTCTGTCTTTCCACCGAATGTGACATCGAGGAGAACGTTTGACTGCTTAAGAGCATTTCCGAGCTCACGAGCTGGAAGTGAGATGTGTTGTGGCTCAGCATTGTGGCCGTAGATAACAGCTGGAACTAGGCCAACCTTGCGGTCGCGACGTGATGCGCCTTTTCCGAAATTGGTACGCACACTTGCGTTGATTGATACTTCAGCCACTTGGGTTCTCCTTCGATCGCTTATGAATAACAGCACGCCTCGAGAGAGCAACCCGTCGATTACGGATAATTACTATCCCTCGCCGTGACGAACCCGAAGGTTATCGAAGGCGGGGGTTAGCAGGCAAATCCTCTTGAAGTCCTCTAGAACTCCCGGAAAATACAGGCTTAGGAGTGGCCGTCGAAGAGGCTGGTGACCGAGCCATCCTCGAAGACCTCCTTGATGGCGCGAGCCAACAATGGAGCGATCGAGAGGACTGTGAGGCGGTCAAAGCGAGCCTCATCGGGGATTGGCAGAGTATTGGTGACAACTACTTCGCTGACGCGAGAGGCCTTCAGGCGCTCGACAGCTGGGCCGGAGAGAACAGCATGCGTTGCCGCAACGATGACCTCTTTAGCGCCTTCATCGAAGAGCGCATCGACAGCCTTGGTAATGGTTCCAGCGGTATCGATCATGTCATCGATAACTACACAAGTCTGGCCCTTTACATCGCCCACGACGCGACCTGTGACGGATTCATTAGGAATACGTGGGTCGCGAGTCTTATGAATAAATGCGATGGGGCAACCGCCGAGCAGGTCTGACCAACGCTCTGCAACGCGGACGCGACCAGAGTCAGGTGAGACGATCGTTAAGCGGCTGCGATCCACTTTGCTGCCGACATAGTCAGCAAGAAGTGGAAGAGCAAAAAGGTGATCGACGGGACCATCAAAGAAGCCCTGAACCTGTGCAGTGTGAAGATCGACTGTCATCATGCGATCTGCGCCGGCTGTCTTAAATAGATCAGCCATGAGGCGAGCAGAGATTGGCTCACGACCGCGGTGCTTCTTATCTTGACGTGCATATCCGTAGAACGGAAGAACAACTGTGATGCGCTTTGCAGATGCGCGCTTCAATGCATCGACCATGATCAACTGCTCCATGATCTGCTTATTCACTGGCGCAGCGTGGCTCTGAATAACGAAGGCATCGCAACCACGGACGCTCTCTTCAAAGCGGACGAAGATCTCGCCATTCGCGAAGTCGTAGGCCGATGTTGGAGTAATAGGAATGCCGAGCTCTGTTGCGACCTCATCTGCTAACTCAGGAAAACCCCGACCTGTGAAGATGCGGAGGCGCTTCTCTGAAGTAAGGCGCAATTCGCTCATTCTTATTCTCCCTTGTCGTTTTCTGCCCGAAGTGCTGCTTCTGCTGACTTGGTACCGGCCCGCTTACGCAGAACCCATCCAAGTACATTTCTCTGCTTTGCGCGAGCAACTCCTATCGAACCGGCTGGCACGTCCTCGGTAATGACCGATCCAGCTGCGGTGTACGCGCCATCGCCGATGGTGACTGGGGCGACCAACATGCTGTCGCTGCCGATGCGGACATGGTCGCCAACAGTGGTGTGGTGCTTCTCCACGCCGTCATAGTTAACGAAGATTGTTGCGGCTCCGATATTTGTGCCAGTGCCGATAGTTGCATCGCCGACGTAGCTGAGGTGTGGAACCTTCGAGCCATCGCCAACTTTCGCACTCTTCATCTCAACAAATGCTCCAGCCTTAGCACCGTTACCAAGCACAGTGCCGGGGCGAAGATACGTGTACGGGCCAACAGTTGCCGCTGCGCCAATTTCACTCGAAGAGCAGGTTGATTCAATAACAGATGCGCCAGAACGCACCAAGCAATCAACGAGTGTGGTGCGAGGACCGATGGTCGCTCCGGCCTCAACAATGCTCTTGCCAGAAATTGCAGAGCCCTGATGAATCGTGGTGTCAGGGGCGATAACGACATCGCAATCAATCCAGGTTGTAGTTGGATCAATAATCGAGACGCCAGATTTCATCAACTTCTCATTGATGCGATTGCGCATAAGCGCTGCACACTCTGAGAGTTGTGCGCGATCATTAATTCCGAGCGTCTCTGTGTAATCCTGCGATGGGTAGGCAAGTACAACGCGTTCTGCTGTACGTGCAAGGGCCATGACATCGGTGAGGTAGAGCTCGCCTTGCGAGTTCTCCTTCGACAACTTTGCTGACATCTCACGCAGGAGATGGTTATCAAAGATATACACGCCAGTGTTGATCTCATCGATCAACTTCTCATCGTCCGATGCATCGCGCTCTTCAACAATCTTGGTGATGTTCCCATCGGCATCGCGGACGATGCGGCCATAGCCGGTTGGATCAGGAACGATCGCTGTCAGCACAGATGCGGCACTCTTCGTCGC
>CANGCW010000069.1 GCA_947452525.1 Actinomycetota bacterium | reverse complement strand
GACTGCGATGTGCTGCAGGCAGATGGTGGAACTCGCACCGCCGCAATCACAGGTGCATATGTAGCGCTTGCAGATGCAATCGCCTGGGCGAAGGAGAAAGGTTATGTTGCAGCAGGCAAGGAGCCGCTCTCACAATCAGTCTCAGCAGTGAGTGTTGGAATTATCAAGGGCGTACCGATGCTCGACCTCTGCTACGAAGAGGATGTCACGGCTGATACAGATATGAATATCGTCTGCACAGGTGATGGCAACTTCGTCGAAGTTCAGGGCACTGCCGAGGGCGTTCCCTTCGACCGCGACCTTCTCAACAAGCTTCTCGATCTTGGCGTCGCTGGATGTAATGAGCTCGCCTCATTACAGCGCGCTGCCTTGGGTAAGTAAGAAACCCAGAATTTAAGAGATCTGCTCATCGAGACTGTTATGGCCCAACCTCTCACTGAACCACTTTCACGCATAGTTCTTGCGACGAGAAATCTCGGCAAAGTGAGAGAGTTTGAACGCCTTCTCTCGCAGATGCACAGCGACATCCAGGTGCTCGGTCTCGCCGACTTTCCTGATATGCCAGATGTTGAAGAGACTGGCTCAACTCTCGAAGAGAACTCTCTCCTGAAGGCACGGGCAATCGCTGCATTTACCTCTCTTCCAGCCCTTGCCGATGACAGCGGAATCTTTGTTGATGCGCTCAACGGCGATCCAGGGATTTACTCCGCTCGTTGGGCGGGAGTACATGGTGATGACCAGGCGAATTTAGAGAAGGTCCTTCGCCAATTGGAAGAGTTGGAGGCGAGCGCCGAAGCTGCAGGTGATGAGATCTCACGTAGGGCTGGATTTAAAACCGCAGTCTCACTCGTAATTCCATCGAGCAGCGGCGAAACCACGCTCGTTGAACATGGCGAGATGAGGGGAGAGATCATCGAGAGTCCTCGAGGTCTCAATGGCTTTGGCTACGACCCCATCTTTATCCCGGAGGGCTTTGACCGGACATCGGCGGAGCTCACACCAGAGGAGAAGGATGCAATCAGTCACCGCGGTAAGGCGATGCGCGCAATGGCTGCTCGAATCCACGATTTGAATCTTGCGGCGCGCTGACGGCTCGTCGGTGCTATCTCGCTCACGCTCGCTGGGGTACCCTTTCGCCATATTAATATGCCGATGAGAAATATCGGCTGAACGATCACTAGAACTTGAGGAGTACGACCGTGGCAGCAAAGAAGGCAGTAGTGAAGAAGGCAGCAGCAAAGAAGGTTGCCAAGAAGGCTCCAGCCAAGAAGAGCGCTGCGAAGAAAGCTCCTGCTAAGAAGGCGGTTGCAAAGAAGTCTGCAGTCAAGAAGGTTGCAGCGAAGAAGGCGCCTGCCAAGAAGGTTGCAGCGAAGAAGGCTCCTGCCAAGAAGGTCGCAGTAAAGAAGGTCGCAGTAAAGAAGGTTGCCAAGAAGGCGCCTGCCAAGAAGGTCGCAGTAAAGAAGGTTGCCAAGAAGGCTCCGGTTAAGAAAGTTGCCGCTAAAAAGGTCGCTCCGAAGAAGAGCGCGCCAGCGATCGTTATTCCTGCTGTTCCAAGTTCAACAGCGCCACGAATTTCAAGCACTCCAGCTCCAGTAAAGCCAACAGCGGCTTCAACACCTGTCGCGGGAACTCCAGATAAGAAGAGCTCGAACCGCGTTCTCCTTTACACCGTTGTCGGTATCGCTGCGCTCGCTGCCATCGTTGCAACGCGCCACAGCTCATCGACTTCAACACCAGAGACAACGCCTGCTCCGTCAGAGAGCGCCTCTCCTGCTGCATCATCTTCCATGGACTCAGCAACTCCTGCCGCTTCATCTGATGCTTCATCCTCAAACGGTTCAACTTCAAACGGATCGACAGCTACAGATAACGGTGGAGCATCAAATGCTCTCGCTCCAGTCGGAATCGTCGCTCACTACACAGCACAGGGTGCAACAATTTTCTGGGCAGCAGATGCATCAGCTCAGGGCCTTACAAACTTTAATGTTGAAGTCAGCTCGAATGGCGGAACATGGAAGTTGATCTCAACCGTCCCAGCGACACAGACATCACTCGATATCGTGAAGCAGGATACAAAGGGTTGGATGTCATTCCGTGTATCAGCTGTCTACTCGGATGGAACAGTTGTTGCTGGAAAGGTCTTCGGACTTCCAGGCCAGTACGCATAAGCACAATACAAAACTCGCATTAAAGAAGAGCCCCTCTCACTTAAGTGAGCGGGGCTCTTTTATTTCGAAAGCGTGGTGCTGGTTGATCCGTTCCAGCGAAGTGATTGCTTCTTCTACTCAGCGCAGTGCTGGAAGAGTCTTTGGGAGAACTTCAACAATCGCTCCCACGTAAACATCTCCACCAACATCGTTGAGATGCACACCATCTGGTGCAAAGAACTCTGGATGGTTCTGAGAGATTGTGTACCAATCCACGAGGACCGCTTGTGGGTACTGGGAAGCGACTTCAGCGATGATCTTGTCATTGTGCTCACGCCAAGTACGAGGAACAGCAGTGTTTACGACCACGATTTGTGGTTGGTTTTTGAGGAGCGCAAAGAGAGTTTCTACATCGGTCTTGGCAAGGATGTTGTTATTTCCAAGATCCAGAATGACGATCTGACCCTTAACTTGGCTCTTATCTGACTTCACGACATCGATCAGTTCACCGATCTGCCGTCCGACGCGAGCGTTGATCAACGCTAGGGGATAGTGGCTCGCTAACTTCGTCTTAATGCCAAGAATGACTGAGTCACCTGTTACCCAGAGACCGGGCTTCTGTGCATCAATCGCTACCGGCGCAGCGATGGGCGTATTGAGAATTTCCTTTGCCTGACGCAATCCTTCGTCGTAGCGGGAGAGTGCGACTGCAGTTGAAAGAGCGGTGGCTGCCACTGTTGCAGCGAGGGTCCCACCAATAATGAATTGTGCCCGTTTGCGAACTTGAGGAGTGCGATATTTCAATCCACGAATCCAGTTAGCGAGTTCGCCGCGACGGATGGGGTATTCAATGTAGCGGTATGAGATATCTGCAATCGCGATGACGATTAATGTGCGGACAATATTGAGTGCGAGGAGCGATCCCGCAATATCTGCACCAGGTCGAGAGATTTGAAAGATTGGCCAATGCCAGAGGTAAATGCCGTAAGAGCGCTCACCTATCCAGATCAAGATCCGGTTACGAAGGAGCGGGGCGAAACGCGACGCAGGATGAACAATCGAGGTGAGGATTGCGCACCCGAAGATTCCCGCGAGAGGGAAGGCGAGCTTATAGAGCGTGGGTGTTGATTCATTGATAAAGAGGAAAGTTGAGAGGAGGCCAATAAGGCCGAAGACCCCAATGAAATCAACGAAATCTTGTGCACGCTGCGAGATATTTGCCGAGAGATTTCCTGGTACCCAACTGACGGCAAGAGCTGCGCCAAGGAAGAGTCCGAGGCTATGGGTATCGGTGCCGAAGTAGATATGACTTATTCGCGCCGTGGATGCGCCATCGATGTGCAGAGAGAAGATAAAGAGTGCGATTCCTGAGATTGCAGATATTGCGAGCGAAGTTCTTCCCAGGCGCTTCTTCCCAAAGAAGCGGAGTGCGAGAATGAGGATGATTGGCCAGAGAAGATAGAACTGGGCTTCAACTGCGAGCGACCATGTGTGTTGGAGCAGCGGAGGTCGACCAATCTTTGCGAAGTAATCGGTGTGCTCTGCAACCAAGCGCCAGTTATTGCTACCCGTGAGAACGAATGGAATATCTGAGAGGAAGCGCTTCGTTGCGTCTGCAGCGGAGAGCGCGAGAAGGGGGAGCGTTACCAGAATGAGAAGCACGAGCGCCGGTAGCAGTCGACGAGCTCGAGCTAAGTAAAACTCTCGGAAATCCAACGCACCTGATCGTTCTATCGAATCGAGGATGAGGCGAGTGATGACATAACCGGAGATTACGAAGAAGAGATCGACGCCGAGGAATCCACCTGGAATCCACGAGACGCCGAGGTGATAGAGAAGAACAGCTGCAACAGCGATTGCGCGGAGGCCATCGATAGGCGTGATGTGTTTGCTGGCGCCAACCGAACTCTTATTTCGGAGGTCTTTAAAGGAGCTAATGGCGCTATCGCTTACTATTCAGAGTTTTCAGTGTTACTCAGTATTTTTCAGCGCTTCTTGGTGGTGCGTGAAGATCCGCGTGTAGCGCTCGGTTTGGCCGCTGCCTTCTTCGAAGCTACCTTCTTAGCGCCGCTCTTTGTTGTGCTTGTTTTCTTCGAAGCGCTCTTATTGGTTGGACTCTTCTTCGCAACACTCTTCTTCACTGCTGATGTAGAAGCTCTAGGGCGCTTTACAGCTTGTGATGCTCGCTTGGGAGCGACTTCAATGAGATCTTCAGGAGCGGGAACCTTGCCATCAATAACGTTGGAGTGAATCGCAGTATGCATCTCTTTGAGAGTCGCAAAAGCGGAGGTGAGTTTTGCCTTTGCCTCTTCAATTGCTTCAGATGCGCCAGATAGAGAAGTCATCTGCCATTTGTAGACGCGCTCTGTCTCACTCATTGTGTGCGAGAGCCAACTCTTATACTCGTTGACATCCTGAATTGCATCGCTAACGATCTCATCGGCGTTCTTCTTTGCACCAGAGAGGACGCTTGCCGCCTCTTTCTTCTTGGAGTTGAGGAGTGCATCAACTTCACGCATAGCCGTTGCCAGGGTCTGCTGTGCGTGAGACTCTGCCTCACGAGTGATCTGACGAGCGCTCTCTTCTGCACTCTGAAGCACGCGTTTGCCGCGACCTTCAGCAGAGGCAAGTAGCTGCTTTGCTGTGTTCTGAGCCTCTGCAATTGCGGTTTGAGCATTGCGCGCACTCTCTTGTGCCAACTTCTGTGCTGCAGTGATACTGCGAGATTCACGTGTCTGAGCTGTGCGAACGAGGTTCATCGCGGTCTCGGTAGCGAGAATTTCAAATTCTTCTTTAGTCAGTGACGTTAAGTCGCGGCGGGAACGGAGATCGGCGAGCGCAGATTCAAGTTCGCGGATGCGCGCTACCTGATTAACAGGTTGCGTCGTTGCACCGTTCTTTGTAGCGGTTGCTCCGCGCTGTGCGCTCTTAGAGGTTGAACTCTTTGAAGCGCCCTGTGCACTGCTCTGCGAAGTCGCATTGGTGCCGGCACGTTGTGATTGAGAACCGGAAGTGCCTTCTTCTGTCTCAGAGAGCGGAGCTACATCCGAGTTGAAACCGAGCCATGAGAGGAAACGCTTCTCTGCCATGAATCTTCCTCTCTTCCATTACTTATTTAGCGTGACCCGGAACTGGGGAAGTGCCGGAGCCCGCAAGCGATCACTTGAATGTGCACGCTTAACCTAGGGTAAATGGTAGCGAGAGGCAACGCTGTAAGCGTGCTTGCTTTCTACTCCAAGGGTGAGGGGGCTTAATACTCCAGGAGTGGAGAGGCGTGCTTGAGAAGGGATTAACCGGCCTACTTGAGAAGAAGTGAAGGAGTTGCGTTCTTCGAGTTGATGTAATGCCACTGGATATCGAGAACCGGTGTTGGGTGCTCATCATCGATTCCACGCCACTGACCCTCTTCGCCAT
>CANGCW010000068.1 GCA_947452525.1 Actinomycetota bacterium | reverse complement strand
CCGCGATCAAAATAACCTGACCATTAGCCTCGAAGCCATCCATCTCTACGAGAAGTTGGTTAAGAGTCTGTTCGCGCTCATCGTGGCCGCCACCCATACCTGCGCCGCGCTGTCTGCCGACTGCATCGATCTCATCGACGAAGATAATTGCAGGGGCGCTCGCCTTTGCCTGGGTGAAGAGGTCGCGTACACGCGCTGCACCAACACCGACAAACATCTCGACAAATTCAGAACCTGAGATTGAGAAGAATGGAACGTTCGCCTCCCCAGCAACTGCGCGTGCAAGGAGGGTCTTACCTGTTCCTGGAGGGCCGTAGAGAAGTACGCCCTTAGGAATCTTTGCACCGATATCTTGATACTTCTGTGGCTCAGCGAGGAAGTCCTTAATCTCACGGAGCTCTGCGACCGCTTCATCGGCACCAGCAACATCGGCAAAGGTATTTGTTGGGAGTTCCTTGTTATTCAGCTTCGCCTTTGAGCGACCGAAGTTGAAGACGCGATTTCCGCCACCAGCGTTGCCCATAAAGAGCATCAAGAGAAAACCGATGAGTAAGAATGGAACCACTGTTGAGATCAGCGATGAGAGAAGTGAAGGTGTAGATACCTTTACATTCCACGCACTCGCAGGTGGATTTGAGGTTAGAAGTTCAACGATAAGTGGCTCTTGTCCAGCGACATAGCTCGCCTCGAGGCGCTGTGATCCCTTGACATAATTGCCGGTCTTCAAGATGACCTGAATCTTCTGCGTCCGGTCAATAACGAGCGCGGATTGAACCTTGTTATCAGAGATCTCGGCGAGGATTGTTGATGTATCCACCTGTGTGAACTGCGCACCGGAGTTGGAGATCTTGCCGAAGATAGAGATGACGACAATAGCAATGACTATCCAGAAGAGCGGACCACGCGCCATCTTTCGAAGGCGTATGTTCTTTGGGCTCTTTGGGTTTTGTGGTGCCAGCGGCTTCTTCTTATTAACTTCCACCAATAATCTCTTCTCTACGTCGCTCGTAATGGTTTAGGAGTACATGTGCTTTGCTAGTACGCCAATGAAATCGAGATTGCGATACTTCTCGTTAAAGTCGAGGCCATAACCAATAACGAACTCAGTTGGAATATCGAAGCCGACATACTTCACATCAACTTCAACCTTTGCGGCTTCAGGCTTGCGGAGCATGGTGAGAATTTCTACAGAGTTAGTACCGCGCGATTCCAAGTTTGATTTCAACCACGCAAGTGTGAGACCGGTATCGACGATATCTTCAACGATCAATACATCCTTACCCGTAATATCGCGATCGAGATCTTTGAGAATGCGAACGACGCCACTCGACTTTGTTCCAGAGCCGTAGCTTGAAACTGCCATCCAATCCATCTCAACATGGCGATTGAGTGCGCGCGAGAAGTCAGCCATTGTCATGACTGCGCCCTTAAGAATTCCAATGAGGAGAAGCTCGCGACCTTCATAATCTTTCTCAACTTCGCGCGCGATTTCGGTAAGACGGGCAGTGATCTGATCTGCCGTGACGATTACCTTTTCAACATCGGTGCCACTAGTTAGTCGGTCCACGATTCTCCTTCTGCTGTGAGAGCGAAAGTCTGCCCGAAATTCGCTCCACCTTCACACCACCCGGGAGGCTAATCTGGCCCTGACCGTGCCAATCTGTGACGAGCGCCTCAACCGGGGCCACGTGGTCGGCCGAAATGGAGCCGGAAGGGGCTCCGGCAGCGTAAATCGCCCCACGCAGAAGGCGGGACCTGATCGCAACCGGGAGCTTTGCCAGATTGGCGCAATCGAGCTCCGGGTTCGCAGCCGTTGCCTCGGCCGCCAGTTGGTCGAGCGCCTCCCCATCTTGACGGAGCAGGGTCGCGCTACGGACGAGCGCATCGGCGATGCCGGGACCAAGTAACTCTTCAAAGTGCGGAAGGAGTTCGTTTCGAATCTTTACTCGTGCAAACTCCAACTGGTTGTTATGTGGATCAATCCAGAACTCAACCGAGTTCTCACGACAGATCTCCTCGGTCTCTTCACGAGTTATTGAGAGAAAGGGACGGAGGTAGCGACCGTTAATTGGCGCCATACCTGAGAGTGATTTTCCACCCGAGCCACGGACGAGTCCGAGTAGAACGCTCTCTGCTTGATCGTTATGGGTATGCGCAAGGAAGAGTGCGCTCGCAGATTTTTCCGCGAGCAACCTTTCAAACTCTTCATAACGAGCACGACGTGCTGAACTCTCCATGCCATCGGTTACGACGACTGTTAAATCGCGGATGATGACTTCGTTATAACCCATTGCGCGAAGGCGTTCTGCTGCAGCTTCGGCTATCGCTCGTGAACCATCTTGCAAGTTGTGATTGAGCACAACGGGAATAACTTTAATCTCGCGCTCTTGCGCTTCACGAAAGAGAACAATTGCAAGCGCGAGTGAATCTGCGCCGCCAGATACTCCGACGAGAACGGTATCTCCCACTGCAACCGTGGCAAGGAGTGGTCGTACCTTCTTACATGCAGCGAGCGTTGACTTCACGAAATTTAGACTCGGCCGCCAGAAGGCATAAGTCCCTTAACGCTGTAGATGTTAGAGAAGATGAGGCCGGTTCTCTTTGAGTTCGCCTCCCACATCATTCCATTACCTGCATAGATTGTGATGTGGTGAATATTCTGAACACTTCCATCGTAAGAGTAGAAGAGAAGATCGCCAGGAATGAGTTGGCTGAGTGGGACGCGCTTTGTATCAACGAAGTAGAGCGCTGCATTGAGGCGAGACCAGTTTGGATAGCCAAGGCCAGCTGACTTATATGCAGCGTAAACAAGGCCAGAACAGTCATAACTATTTGGGCCTTGGGCGCCCCAGACATATGGCTTACGTGCCAATACCTGCTTCTTCGCATAGGCAACGGCAGATGCACGGATTGCATCCGTAGAGCGTGTTGTGGAACGTCCCTTAAATCCCTTATCCGGCCAGACCTTAAATTGGCCAGAAGTATGCGAAGCAATATTTGCATTCGCCTCTTCTAGTTGTGCGAGCTGTAATTGTTGTTCAAGTGTCAGACGAATATTGCGTGCCTTTGAAAGTTCTGCCATCAACTTGTTCTGAATTGCTGAGAGCTTCGCAACTTCTTTAGCTTGGTCGGCCTTCGCCTGATCTGCAATTGCCTTCGCTGCTGCAACCTTCTGCGTTGCAACTACTTGTGCAGCCTGCGCAGCATCCGCTGCGATCTTCGCCTGCTTCGCAACAATCGCTGCACTCTGGTATCTCTTCAGCGCCGTGCTATTAGATGCACCGAGTTGATTAAGAGTGGAGAGTCGGTCAATGAGATCCTGCGGACCATTGGAGTGAAGGATCGATTCAATATCTGTAAAGCCCGAGCCCATGATGTAGGCATTTGTTGCCATGCGACCGATTGTGGCGCTCGCTGCGGAGACGGCGGCTTGTGCTTCACGAGAGTGCTGCGCAGCATTGTTCGCTGTAATCGTTGCTGCTTTCAAATTTCTCTGTGCGACGTGGTATTTCGCTGTCGCTGCATCAGATGCAGCTGTTAACTGACGAAGTGTGCTCTTTGCTGAATTCAACTTTGATGCGGCGGCGCTAGCAGCCTTCTGCTTTACAAGCTCTGCCGCCTTCGCAGCATCAATCTGTGCCTTTGTAGGTTTTGGGGTCTTATCGTAGAAAGCGTCGGCGCTTACGGCGCCGCTCAGTAGAAGTGCGGTGCTCAATACCAGCACGAGAACTTTTGATTTACGCATCTATCTCTCCGAAAACTGTGGGGGCAGTTAAGGTAGATAGTCTACGTCGTCCCCTTCAAAATCCCGCTTAACTCGCCACATCTCTCCGCTTGAAGAGCGAGCCTGAGAGCGCGATGAGAGCGAGGAGATAGAGCGCGCTTATGCCGAGTGCATGCGAATACGAGATGGTCGAACTCAAAGCACCTCCGTCACCGACCAACATCAAATTCTGCCCCGGTAGCCACTTCACCGTAGAGATGATGAGACCGCCGAGAATGTTCTCCACGATCACAAACCAGAGCAATCCGATAGCAAGGGATGAGATGGGTGAACGGAGAATGATTCCAATCGCCATGCCAATCGTGCCAAAGGCAATTACAGAGATAAAGATATTGATATAGCTCTTTCCAAATTGCGATAGGCCTGCAGAGGTGAACCATGAATCGGTATTTACTCCGGCTGATCCGGCCATGAGATAGCCGGTAATAAAACTAGCAAGCGCTGCGGATGAGATCATCACAATTGCAAAGGCAGACATCGCCAGAAATTTTCCCACTAGGAGTTTGATCCGAGAGGGTTGGCGGACCAAGAGATTGCGAAGTGTTCCCAAGGTGTACTCATTCGCACTCTGTGATGCAAAGATTGAGTAGGCGGCCATTCCGAGAAAGAAACTCATTATTGTGAAGCCGTAGGCGAGGCCACGTGGTGAACTGAGGGTCGCGACAGAGATTGACTCACCTCGTTGACCGTTGTGGCCATTATCTACCGAATGGAAGACCCACCATGTGAAGAAAGTGGAGAGGCCAGAGATAATGGCAAGTGTTGGAATAGAGAGTGTAGGCCTGCGAAGTTTACGAAGTTCAGCGAGCGCAACTTTAATCATTCTGCATCTCCAGTCATGTCGAAGAAGGTCTCTTCCAACGTTGGTTTCTCAATACTTAACTCCGAGAGCGTGATACCGGCTGCAAATGCGATCCGATTAATCTCTGCTGTAATCTCTTTAGCGCCATCGATGACTAACTTGCCATCACGCACTTGCACGTGGAAGTTTGCAGCGATAAGAAGTGCGAGTAGGCGATCTTGATCTACTTGATACTCCGGCGTTACAACAATAAGCGTCTGTTGGGCATGAAGTAAGTCATCGGTCTTTCCAAAGTAGATGACCTTGCCCTCGCGCAACATCACGAGATACTCAGCAATCATCTCGAGCTCACTGAGGAGATGGGAGGAGACGAAGACGCTCGTCCCCTTCGATGCTAGCTCCTTGAGAAGATTTCTAATCTCTTGAATGCCACTGGGATCAAGACCATTCGTTGGCTCATCGAGAATAAGAAGTTGTGGGTTAGGAAGGAGAGCTGCAGCAATTCCGAGGCGCTGTTTCATTCCTAATGAATAAGTCTTGTACTTCGAGCGACCACGTTCGCCTAGGCCAACTACTTGCAGCAACTCGGGTACCCGCTCGAGCGGGTACCCGCCCATTGTCGCAAGCACTTTGAGATTCTCAGCACCACTCAACGCTGGGTAGAAGGCCGGCCCTTCAATCATCGCTCCAACGCTTGCCAGATATTCGGAGGGCTTACTAATAGGTGAACCGAGAACTGAGCCCGTTCCAGCAGTGGGTTCAATCAGCCCCAAGAGCATGCGGATTGTGGTGGTCTTACCCGAACCATTCGGCCCGACAAAACCACAGATTGTGCCTAGTGGAACCTCGAATTTTGCATCTGAAACAGCTCTTCGATCACCATAAACCTTGGTGAGGCCCGTAACGGAGATTGCGGTCTTAGATTGGGGTACGCCATTCATAACTGGAGCCTAGCCTCTAAACTTCAGCCATGACTCGACGCAAGCGCCCTTGGGGATATTCATCTAAGAACCAAGCACCTGCCACTTCTCAGTGGGATCTCCACCCTGATACCGTCAGTGT
>CANGCW010000067.1 GCA_947452525.1 Actinomycetota bacterium | reverse complement strand
TAGAGAGCCACATATTGTGATTACGGGTGGTCGCACGGGCCTGGCAATCGCTAAAGCGCTCGACCGTTCGCTCCACCGCGGAATCTCAAGCACTCCGGCCTTTGCCTCAAAGCGTCTTCACATCTGGTTCAGCGACGAGCGATTTGTTGGTGGCGATAGTGAGGATCGCTCAGACTCTGTCTTGATGGCGGGCTTCACAAGGGCTGCAGCTATCTGCACCTTTCACCGTGTCGCCCTGCCTGGCACGTGCACGCTAGAAGAGGCGGCAGCGCGCTACGCAGCCGATCTCGATGCCTCCCTCCGTGATGAGGAAGGCCCGGGTCATTTCGATGTAACCATTCTGAGCCTAGGTGAAGATGGTCACATCGCTTCGCTCTTCCCAGGCCAGTCGGCTGTTTTGAATTCTGCTAACTCGGCCGTAGCGGTAGATAATTCTCCCAAGCCACCACCCTCCCGGGTATCGATCGGAGTCGCTCGATTGGCTGCATCAAAGGCAATCTATATCTTCGCCGTTGGTGAATCGAAGAGAGAACCTCTTTCTCAAATTTTAGATGGGTCAAGCACTGGCCCGGTCGCAGCGTTGCGATCGCACTTTCAGAGTAATCAGTTGTATCTGGCTACAGATATTCGAATTTAATAATTCGAGCAGTTCGCCTAAGGAGAGATAATGGCAAACACAGGAATTCAGCTAACTATGGTCGGCCTCGGTCGCATGGGTGCAAATATCGTTCGCCGTATCAATGGCCACGCAACACCTGGCGCCATCTCACTTAGCGTCTTCGATGTAAATCCAGATACTGTGAAGAGCGTTGCTGCAGAAGGTTATGCCGGCCTTTCTTCTCTCGCAGATCTCGCTCAGTACAACGATGATGCGAACCCACAGACCGTCTGGGTCATGGTTCCTGCCGAAGTGACAAGCCAGACAATCCGCGCCGTTGCTGAGCATCTCGCTCCCGGTTCAACCATCATTGATGGTGGAAATACTTTTTATCGTGATGACATTGCTAACGCTGAATGGCTGGCAACAAAGGGCATCAACTTCGTCGATGTAGGAACATCAGGCGGCGTCTACGGTCTCGAGCGCGGTTACAGCTTGATGATTGGCGGCGACGTGAAAGTCGTTGAGCGCCTCAACCCAATCTTCAAGTCACTCGCTCCAGGAGTCGACTCCGCAGAGCGCACACCAGGACGCACAGGGGAGCCAAGTAACTCTGAGATGGGCTTCTTCCATTGCGGCCCAGTCGGTGCCGGCCACTTCGTCAAGATGGTGCACAACGGCATCGAGTACGGCGCAATGGCCGCCTACGCAGAAGGGCTTAACATCTTCCAGGCTGCAGCAAAGGGAATTAAGCATCCGACAACAGTCGGAAGTCATAACGAGACCAAGTATGACCTCGATATGCGTGAGATCACCGAAGTCTGGCGTCGCGGTTCAGTTGTAGCCTCATGGCTCCTCGACCTCACAGCGATTGCTTACCAAGAGGACCCACAGCTCGATACTTACGAGGGTTCAGTATCCGATTCCGGTGAGGGCCGTTGGACAGTTCAGACTGCAATCGATGCTGGAACACCTGCAAATGTGTTGAGCGCCTCACTCATGGGCCGCTTTACTTCACGTGGCAACGACCTTTATGCGAATAAGGTCCTCTCTGCAATGCGTAAGAAGTTCGGCGGACATGTAGAGGTGAAGAAGAAATAATGATGACCCCACGTAAGAAGAATCTTGGCGAAGGCGATGTACTTGTTCTCTTCGGAGCGACAGGTGACCTTGCAAAGAAGAAGCTCTTCCCGGCCCTGTACAACATGGCTCTCAGCAACCACCTCAACTGCGATGTAGTCGGTGTTGCATCAACAAAATGGGATCACCAGCAATTCATCAATTACGCATTTGAATCACTCCGTAGTCGATTTAGCGATCCAGATGAAAAAGTGCTTGCCTTCCTAGATAAGCACCTCGACCTTGTCGTCGGAAATTACGAAGAGCAGGCTGTCTACGACAACCTCGCCGAAGTATTGAAGGATAAGAAGTCGCCAGTTATCTACTTGGCTATTCCACCATCAGCATTTGAGAATGTCACACGTGGTCTTGCGAAGGCTGGCCTCATGGAGCGCTCACGCCTCGTCGTTGAGAAGCCATTCGGGCGAGATCTTGATTCAGCAATCCAACTCCAGGAATCTCTTGAGGCGGTACTTCCTGAAGATCGCATCTTCCGTATCGATCACTACCTCGGCAAAGAATCAGTAGAAGATATTCTGGTCTTCCGCTTTGCTAACGCAATTTGGGAGCCACTCTGGAACCACCGCTATATCTCTAGCGTTCAGATCACAATGGCTGAAGATTTCGGAATTGATGGACGCGGTGCCTTCTACGATGGCGTTGGCGCACTTCGTGACGTTCTTCAGAACCACTTACTTCAGGTTCTTGCTCTCATTGCAATGGAGCCACCTTCAGAGATCAACTCTGCAAATATGGAGGATGAGAAGCTCAAGGTCTTCCGTGCCATCGAACCACTTCAGCCTGAGGATGTAATTCGCGGACAGTACGTTGGATTCTTAGAAGAGCCTGGCGTTAAAGAGAACTCAGATACAGAGACCTATGCAGCAGCAATCGTGAAGATTGATAACTGGCGTTGGGCCGGAGTTCCTTTCTATCTCCGAACAGGTAAGAACCTGAAGGAGACAACGCTCGAAGTAATCGTTGAGTTCAAGCAGCCGCCTCATATGCTCTTCGCTGATTCACAGCGCGGAACTCCAAATCTTCTTCGCTTCCGTCTTGGAAAGAATGATGGTGTAGATATCGAACTCCTTGCTAAGGCGCCAGGAGATCACCTCGAGACCATCCCAGTTCAACTCCAGGTGGAGTTCTCAGCAGCGCTCGGTGAGCGCCAAGAGGCATACGAGCGCCTTCTCCGTGCAGCTATTGCAGGAGATCACATGCGCTTCACCCGTATCGACTCTGTCCTTGAGACTTGGCGTATCTTGCAGAACGTTATCTCTGGAGAGCCACACCTCTCGCCATACTTCAAGGGTTCTTGGGGTCCAGAGCGCGCTGATGAGATTATTCCTAATGGTTGGATCGATCTCTAAGTCTTAACAGCATGGAATCCCGCTTGAGTAACTCTTCAGGCTCTGAAGAGCCGCTTGCTTAAGCGAGATGACGCTGTATGCGATGCTTTTACTTGAGTGAGATAGCGCTGTATGCGATGCCATCTATCACAAGCACGTAATTCTGGTTGCTCTCATTTTCGGAGAGAAGCACTCTCAGCTCTGGGCTAAACGGAGCACTGGCTAGCGCAACGGGCCCTGCCTCGCCGAGGAGCACTGTGTACTTCTTATTACTAAATGAGACTCTTGCTGCAAACCCTTCAGCGCTCTCTTCCAGGCCAATCAATTCAAGGTGCTTTGGATCAGCAAACTCCTGCTGGTAGCGGTGAACGATTGTGCCCCACATTGATTTCGTTGAGCTGCGGAGTTCAGCTGCTCTTGCAAGAGCCAGTGCGGATGCAACGATGAGTTCGCGCTCTGCGCCAGTTCCAGGAATATTGCCCAGCGGCTCAGTCTGCAACAGGAAGCCAGAGACGCTCCACGACTTTTCAGGCTCGGATTCAGTCTGAATCTGAACTTCGGTCGCCTTCGTAGCATTGGTAACTGAAGGGGCGCTCACGCTCTCAGAAGAGATTTCACCCTTATTGGTCGAAGAACTTCCCTCAGAGACGAAGTTCGCTTTCTTCGCAGCTCTGCGCGCTCTTCTCTTTTTGGAGAGTGCAATGATAAGTGCGGTGAGAGCGAAAATAATGAGTAGAGCGATTCCAGCCCCGACTAACTCAATGCTGAGATTCTTGCTCAATGAATATCCAATTCTGAAAAGTGAAAGAGCAATTACGGCTTAACGCTCTGAATAAATTGGTCCTTAAGAAGTTTATTGGTCGAGAGTCCGCCTGCTCCATTTGGGCCATCAACGCCATCGAGATCTGAGAATGTTCCGCCAGCCTCTGTGACGACGATATCCAGCGCCGCCATATCCCAAAGTGCAAGCGATGGTTCAACGGCGATATCGATAGCGCCTTCGGCGACGAGCATGTGTGACCAGAAATCGCCCACGCCACGTGTGCGCCAAATATGATCTTGGAGCTCGATGAACTTCTCGCGTCGCTCACCCCAACCGATGAGGTCGGAGTAGGAGAGAGATGAGTCAGAGAGCTTTGAAACAGAAGAGACCTTGATCCGCTTCTTCTCACCGCCGTTAAGGGAGAGAAATGCGCCTGCACCCTTTGATGCGCTCCAGCGACGGAAGAGAGCCGGTGAACTTACAACGCCAGCGACTACCTTATGGTCAGGCGACATGAGAGCGATGAGCGTGCACCAGATAGGTACTCCGCGAACAAAGTTCTTCGTTCCATCAATCGGGTCGATGACCCAGTAATGCTTCGTGTTTCCAGGTACCTGCACTACATCGCGTCCGCCAAATTCTTCACCAACGATGAAATCATCAGGACGCTCTGCTGCGATTATCGAACGTAGTAACTCTTCGGCGCCCTTGTCGGCATCTGTTACCGGAGTGAGGTCTGGCTTAGTCTCGATAACGAGGTCGAGGGATTGGTATCGAGAGAGAGTAAAAGCATCGGCCGCATCCGCAAGGCGTTCTGCGAGGGCTAGATCGAGGGAGTAATCGCGTGAACTCATGGCGTTAGATTACTCAACATTATTTAGGAGTGGGAGCTCATCTCGCTCAGCAGGCGGCGGAGATTAGCAAGGCGGGAGAGTGCGGACTCAGAGAGAGCCGGCCAGTTATTGAGCGCGCATTCCTCCTCATCATGCGAGCAATTACGAGGACAATGCTCAATCGCCTCTTTAAACTCTGTGAAGGCGCCGATGACACGGTCTCGTTCGATATGGGCAAGGCCAAATGAGCGAACTCCTGGTGTGTCAATGATCCACCCATCTGCCAGCTCGAGTGCAACGGCACTGGAAGAGGTGTGGCGACCGCGGCCGGTGGCGACATTCACGTCGCCCGTTGCGCGCGAATCTATACCCGTGAGGGCATTGACAAGAGTTGATTTACCTACGCCTGAGTGTCCAAGGAGCACAGTGCGCTTCCCGCTCAAGAGTGACCGTAACTCTGTTAAATCAGCGGCTCGGTCAATTTTAATTGCCTGCACATCAAGATCGGCATACATAGCGAGAAATTCCGTTGGATCGGCAAGATCGCACTTTGTCACGATGATGAGGGGCTTAATGTGTTGGTCGTATGCAACTACGAGTGCTCGATCTACAAAGCCGTGACGGGGTTCTGGATCTGCTGCTGCAATAACAATCGCAATCTGATCAACGTTGGAGACAATCATTCGCTCGAACTCCGCGGCATCGTCCACGGTGCGGGTTAAGACATTCTCGCGTGGCTGAACAATGACAATCCGAGCGAGCGTGCCCTCTCTGCCAGAGACATCTCCGACAATCGATACGATATCTCCGACGACAACTGATTTCTTCCCGAGTTCGCGAGATTTCATTGCTGTCACACGAAGGCCGCTCTCTTCAACAAGGCAGGTGGTTCTTCCACGATCCACAGCAACAACGCGTGCAACAGTTGCATCAGCATAAGCGGGGCGGTCTTTAGTGCGTGGACGTGTACGTGGTTTTGGTCTGACGCGCACGTCATCTTCATCAAGGTCTTTACGGACCACTAGTTGGATGGTCCTTGTTCTA
>CANGCW010000066.1 GCA_947452525.1 Actinomycetota bacterium | reverse complement strand
TGGAAGTCCCTCCAGCTTGGGCCGGGAACTTTGTACATTCAGGATCAAATTACTGGTGCGCAGGCTGGCTTAACCGTGCGAGACGGTGCACTCCTTTTGGATGGCGCTGACTCTTTGCGTATTGGGAATATTCAATTAACTGCAACCGGAATCAAAACTCTCACACCTGACACCGATATAACAATTGGTGATTCTGGGGGTCTCGGGAAAATCAAGCTTGCTCGGGCATTGGAATTTCCAGATGGAACCATTCAAGGTACTGCAATGCTTAATGGTTTGTCTGGCCCGCAAGGCGAACAGGGTCCACAGGGTTTTGCAGGAGAAGTGGGCATGAGCGGCGCCATTGGCGCAACGGGAGATGTTGGGCTAACTGGCCCTCAAGGTATCCAAGGCATCCAAGGTTTTGCTGGAACACAAGGCGCAGCAGGTACAGATGGAATCCAGGGGCCTCAGGGATTGATTGGAATTCAAGGTGAAATAGGAATAGCAGGATTAACAGGATTGGCGGGACCCCAAGGCCCAGCGGGTGAAATCGGCTCAACAGGATTGACGGGACCCCAAGGCCCAGCGGGTGAAATCGGCTCAACAGGATTGACGGGACCCCAAGGGGTCACTGGGTTGCAAGGTATCCCGGGCGTTAGAGGTGAAACGGGAGCAACGGGAGCAACGGGAGCAACGGGAGCAACGGGAGCAACGGGCACGATTTTGCCGTACGGAAAGCAGTACGTGTGCGTCGTTACTACTGGAGTCAAGAGAGCTATGTATTGGGGTTCGTGTTCAAGTCAATCTCTGACTGGAACCGAATACTTCATTCTCGCTACCTTCCCATTTTAAAACTGTACGATGAAAAAATGAGAATCAAGACCGTAAGCGCACTTCTGTCGATCCTTCTTGTTGGTCTCGTTTCCAGTCAAGAGTCGGCATCGGCAATGGGATCTGGAAATAAATATGTCGACGCGCAGACCGGCTTGAGTTATCAGATACTTCAGCCAACCTTTACGCAGGATTTAACACTTCGCTCCTTTAAGCTCCTCACCTGCGGAGCGAAGACCGAGCAATGGCTTGCGGCGATTTATGGAGAGCAACGCTCGGTTCAATTCCTCGAGACCGATGCATCGGTGCAGTGCTCAAACCCTGGTCTCGGCGTAAAAGTTGCAACTGCAACAATCAATGGATCGAAGGCCACAATTGTCGCCTTCTGCGATCCAGCAAATGCCAAGCAGTGGAAGAATTGCAAGAGCGCGGATATTTCCAACTACGGGGGATATGCGATGTGGAAGACGAAGGCGACAAAGCTCTTGCACGCAACCTCTGTGGAGGTACTCGTTTCAGGTGTGACATATTCGAACCTGCTTAAGATGGCGCGAGGCCTGATGCCTGTTATGTAATCAGCCAGTGTTGGCTAAATCTCATGCAAGGGGCAACCTGCGTCGCGTACCCTTGCGCAGATGAACTCGACCCCGCTCGTGAACGCGCTCGACATCATCGCAACTTTGGCCTTCGCCTTGGTCGGTGCCCGCGTTGCCGCGGCGAAGGGGTTGGATTACGCCGGCATTCTTCTTGTTGCGGCAATGGCTTCACTTACTGGCGGAACATTCCGAAATATCTTTCTTGGAGATAGACCACCATGGATCTTGCACGGTTGGCTCTTTCTTGCGGTTCTCCTCGCATTCTTAGTCACCATCTCGGCGAAGATGACGCAACCCGTTGGTCGGTTAATGCTTTCGCTCGATACCTTGGGATTAGCAGTTGCAACTGTGTCGAGCGCTAATTACGCGATTGCTCTGCACGCCGGTTTTATCGGCGCAGTCGTATTAGCTGTTCTTGGCGCAGTTCTTGGCGGATTACTTCGCGATCTCTTCTGTCAGGTGGAGCCGGTATTGCTTCACCGCGAAACTATTGGAACTTCCTGCTTTGCAGGCGCACTGCTCTACGTCACGTTAAACCACTTCAACGTAAGCAGCGCAGTCTGCGCAATCGCAGGAGGGTTCCTCGTTATTCTCGTGCGAGAGTTATCGATTCGCTTCGATCTTCATCTTCCAAAGGTGAACCCGTAACTCTCGCCTCCAGAATGGGCTAGCTTCCGCTCTTAAAAGCCTTCACGATGGCACTTGCGGCACCAGAGAGTTCTGCAGGGATTATCCAGAGCTTGCTTGCGCTTCCATTAGCGATGATTGGCAACTGTTCTAAGTACTTATAAGCAAGAACTTTCTCGTCTGGGTTAGCTTCGTGAATCGCACCAAATACCTTCGCGATGGCGAGGGCTTGTCCATCGGCGTTGATGACTGCCGCTTGTGCCTCACCTTCTGCCCGCAAGATATCTGCCTGCTTATTTCCTTCTGCTAAAAGAATCTGACTCTGTTTCTCACCCTCTGCAGTCAGAATTGCTGCGCGCTTATCGCGGTCTGCACGCATCTGCTTCTCCATGGATTCCTGCACACTTGGAGGTGGCTCAATCGCCTTGATTTCAACTCGGTTAACTCGTACTCCCCATTTACTCGTCGCATCATCGAGTACACCTCGGAGAATTGCGTTGATATGGTCACGTGACGTGAGCGCCTTCTCTAGATCCAATCCACCAACCGAGTTACGAAGCGTTGTGACTACGAGCTGTTCGATGCCTTGAATATAGTTTTCAATCTCGTATGTTGCCGACTTCGCATCAGTCACCTGGAAGTAGATGACCGAGTCGATATTTACGACGAGATTATCTTCCGTGATTACCGGCTGTGGTGGAAATGAAACGACCTTCTCGCGCAGGTCAACGAGGGGACGCAAACGATCTATTCCTGGAACAAGAAGGTTAAGACCTGGCGTAAGTATCCGATGGAACTTTCCCAGCCGTTCAACAATTCCGGCATTAGCCTGCGGGATGATACGCACTGCGCTTACCACCATCACGAGTGCGATAACGGCGATTATTCCTAGCGCAATCAAGAGAATCATGGTTGCTCCTTACTTCGATTTCATCGGGGAAACGATGGCAATTGCGCCATCAATGCGTTCAATCACAACATCTGTGTTCTGAGGAATCTCTCCCTGTTCAGATCGGGCGCTCCATGGTTCATTGCGCAACATGATCAACCCAGAATTCTTATTGACCGGTGTATTCGTTCTTGCAGGTAATCCGATGAGTGCAAGCGTTCCTGTATTAGAGATCGGAGTCTTCCGATAGAGATAGCGCAGCAGCGGTGGCCTAAATAACGTGACACTCAAGACAGAGGTAAGTGCGAAGGCGAGAGTATGTGCAGTGATGCTCTCAGTCAGAAGGGAAGCTACTCCTCCCGCAACTGAGCCAAGTGCAAGCGAGGCAAAAATTAAATTGAGAGTGATTAGTTCAAAAATCGCGCCAACGCCTGCGAGTGCGAACCAAATCCAAGCTCCCATGTGCCTACTCCTTGTGTGTGCGAGTTAATACAGGTTAGCCGTCGCACGACTCAATTAGTAGATGAATTGAAATAATAATGCGCAAAATGTAAAGTGTGTATCAATCGTGAGCGAATTGGGAACCCTACGACGTGTTATTCGCAGGTGTTAGCGCATGCCCCCGATGATCGACCGGAGAAAGCAATCATCGCAACATCTATTGGATCCTCGATGAGCCAGACCCTTACTCCGTGCCTTGCGAATTGGCGGTGGCTCAAACTTGGAAGGGGGAGGCTTCCAATGCCCATCCAGAAGCTGATAACTGCAGGTCAAGAACTCCGATGTTGGAGTATGTAGCTTGAAGTGAGTTGATGACCCAGAATTTAAGGCTGGAGACAATAAAACTAGGAAATCACAGGTTCGTTTCTCTCGTTCGTCTTGTTTTCCTCTCATTATCCTTCATACTTGTCGGATGCTAAGGAGAGTTCATGAAGAAGCATCCAATCGCTAGCCTCGCACTCGTTGGTATCTCTGCCCTGATTCTGGGTGCTGCGCCATCACTCTCTCACGCAGAGGTCACAGTTGCCGGCATCAAGACGTGCTCTGATCTTTCAACGCATGCGCAATATGTATTGCGTGAAGGAAAGAGTGCATGTCCTGCCGGACAGGCCGAAGCGCTTTGGGTTGTTGCCAAGGGCGACGCAATCGCATCTTCAACCAAGACGATTCTCGTATGTTCATCCAAGAATCCGGATCGTCTCTACAGAAATATCAAGCAGGCCTGCCCACCGTATTCAGTTGCCACTCGTTATGTGCACACAATCTCGTTGCCATCACAACCAGAGATCATTAGCGGTGAAGCCTCGAGCCAAAGTTCGATTGTAATTCAGCTTGGTGCCATCGCTACTTCGGGCTCGCCAGTAGCTTTCTACTATGTCACGAATCAGAAAGTCGGCACGACTTCCAAAATCTTTGCCAACCGAGCAGGGACGATTCAGATTGATAACCTCAAAGCAGATACTGGGTATACATTCTCAATCTCAGCGGTTAATTTCGATGGCGAATCAAAACCTGCGTCCAATGCCCAACCATTCTTCACCGCTTCAGGAAACCTGTTGGGAATGACAGGACTTGGCGGGGGAACCATCTTCTACTACAGCAGTACAGGATTCGCATGCGGGCCGACTCTCACAAATACTTGTCACTATCAGGAGTTTGCACCAAGCACATGGGCATCGACTCCACGCTACAAGTCTTTCCACGTAGTGCGAAGTGCCTACTATTCAACATCCGTTTTAGCTTTCAACGGTTTTGGACCAACCAGCGAAGTTATGGGTGGCGGCTACTCAAATTCACTTGCCTTCATTCATCAGAATGGTGATTGCTCAGATATAGCGTCTTGTGATTACGCCTTTGGAGCGGTTGAAAAGTATTCAGCTAATGGATATTCAGATTGGTACATCCCGAACACATTGGAAATGCAGCAACTCTGCAAATTCGTTAAAGGCCAAGATTGGGTCTCTGATGAGAACGTCTGTACAGCAGATGGAACGCCTGATCCAGCCAAGTTTTTGGTGAATATTGGTTACGCGACCTCGAACGAGGCGAACAATTCCATGTATCACTACATGAATCTAGGGAATGGTCATGCGGCCGGCACTGGAAAGCCAGACTCGGCTTACATCATTCCTATTCGTTCGTACTAATTAGCTATGGTTTAAGGAAGCGCTGCGCCCGATTAAGTTCAGTGCTTCTTTAGAAGTTCCTCTTGCTCGGCGTCATCCATGAACTTGCGGATTTCCTGTGCGCAGCGGCAGGAGAGGCCAATTCTGTGTGCCCACTTCTGTGCATCTTCATCTGAATCCAGTTTGAGGATACAGAATCCGCCATAATGGAGATCGCTTTGCGCGAGTGGACCATCAACAACGGTGCCATCGAGCGCTACGTGCTTTGCTTCGAAACCTTCGAAGCCGCCACCGAATACCCAGATACCGGCCTCGATTGCCTCACGCATAACTTTATGGGCCGCCTCTGCAACCGTAGGGAGATCCTCGCGAGGGAAGGTCATATCGCCATCGTTAAATGAAATTAAGTAGTGGGCCATGCCCAAACTTTAATATTAAATTATTTGGCTGTATATCCGCCATCGACAAGGTGGGAGGAACCCGTGATAAACGAGGCCTTTTCGGAGAGCAGAAAGAGCACGAGGTCTGCCACTTCGTTAGCCGTACCTAGGCGGCCAATCGGATGGAGTGAGACAAGGCCGTCATACGCCTCTTTCGGAAGGTTGCCCAATAGGGGAGTGTCGATATAGCCAGGATGCACTGAGTTGATGCGAATCTTCTGATTGGCATAACCCAGCGCAGCTGCTTTCGT
>CANGCW010000065.1 GCA_947452525.1 Actinomycetota bacterium | reverse complement strand
ATGGATAAGGGTTCACTGATAGAACAGGGAACACACGAAGAACTCATGGCCTTGAAGGGTTTTTATAGTGACTTATACGCCAGCCAGTTCGCTGCATCTATTACTGAGTAAGCGCGCTGGAGAGCTTTGGGGCTAATCTCACAGCGGTGGAAACGCTGATGTGCGAGTTATCTCGATAGACATTGCTCTTGCCATAGAGCGCGGCACAGCTATTGGTGCAGAGCCATTTGGCAGTATCGATATAGCTGTACTTCATCGCAGCAACTGCCTGCGTAGTATCAGAGCGCACAAATGCAAAGTCGCAACGTGACGGCTTATCAGAATGGCGTGATAGGCAGGTCGTTGAATCCTTGATCGGATTCGGAGTATCTCCGACGATGAAGATGTTCTGTTTAGGAATCGCCAGTTCGCTGAGGAATTTCGCCTCTGCAGCAACCCAAGCTTTTGCGTAATCAGCTGAGGCAGTAACAGTTGTGTATTCATGTTCCGTGTAATTCGAGATCAAGAGATATCGTGGTTGCGCCATATTAATCTCAGTAATAAGTCGCTTCTGATAGGCAGAACATGTGACATCAGCCTTTGTATTGTTGATAATGGCAAGGGAGATAGCGGGACAGCTGGACTTAGTAATACTGATGAGACGGGCGTTTCGATCTTTCGCAATCTTCTCAACGGCAGGGAACCACTGTGCAGCGTGTGAATCGCCGACCAGCATGAAAGTCTCGCTCGCCGAAGTGTTGGCGAATGCGCAGGCACTCTTCGGCCAACTCTGCGTATAGGTGAGGTGACAACCGTTGGTGTAGTTAGCAGGCTTTGCGAGATCAATGGCGAGCCCTGAACTCTCCTTTGCAAGAGCGTTAAAACCACTAAAGGTAAGGGCGCTAGTAACGAGAATCGCTAGTCCCCACTGCGGAAGGGTGAGGAAGAACTTCTTATCGAATCGCATCGGCGTCTCGATGTACTTAGAGAGGAGAATCGCAATAGCGGTAGAGATAAGAACAATCTCCCACTTGTCATAGGTCGTTAAACGATCAGTGTTAGCCATAAAAATCACCGTTACTGGCCAATGAACGAGGTAGAGCGTGAAGGAGATATCGCCAAACCAGATCAGCAGATTTCCAAACTTACTTCTCTCCGGAATGTTCGTCCCGGTCCAGAGAATGATCATCGCCATCAGAACGAGGAAGAGTGTCGTGAGCCCTGGTGTCTGATACGAGGTATCGACGCTCATGAAGAGGTTAATCACAAGATACAGTGGGAAGAAGAAGTAGAGCGCCGCCCTGCGTGGATTGAGCACCTTAGTACGGGGAGTCATTGCAATAATCGCACCCGCGAGGAATTCAAAGACGCGAGAGAAGGGGAGGTAGAAAGAGTTTATTGGCGCAACGGTGGTGTACCAGATCGCAAAGATGGCGCTGGCAGCAAAGAAGGGAATCAATAACTGCTTTCGCTTGCGAATAATTACAAAGAAGAGAATCGGCCAGAGAATATAGAACTGCTCTTCAACGCCGAGTGACCAGTAATGCAGGAATGGTGATGGGTCGAGTGATTGGCTCAAATAATCATTGTGCTGGTGGGCGAAGAGGATGTTGCCACTCATAAAAGCGCTTGCCAGGCCATCTTCGGCAAAGCGGGCGAAGGAGATCTTCGCCAAGAAGAATGGTGAGGCAATCGTTGTTAAAAGAATGACTGCAAGACTGGAAGGCAAGATTCGCTTCACCCGGCGCTTGTAGAAGGTGAGGAGCTCTTCCTTCAAAGTGCCGGTTGATCGAATGAGACGACCGGTAATGACGAAGCCAGAGATCACGAAGAAGAGGTCGACGCCGAGGTAGCCGCCTGGAAAGAGCGCGAACTGCGCGTGATAGAAGACGACCGCTAAGACAGCTAGCCCTCGAAGGAGTTGGATATCTCTACGCACGCCCTGAGTATAGGTAACGCCTACTTATACTTCCCTCTATGAGCGGCGCATTTATCCTCGAGATTCGAGTGAGACCAAATGCAAAGCGCAATCGCGTCTCTGGCGTCGCCGGTGATCCGCCCCGTCTCGTCGTGGCGGTTCAAGCACCTGCTGTCGATGGAAAGGCTAATAAAGCGGTTATCGCAGAGATTGCCGAGGCCTTCGATGTGCGCGCCCGGGATATCACTCTCGTCTTCGGTGAGTTAGCGCGCGATAAGCGAGTAGCTATCGCAGGTGATGTTGCTGCCTTGGAAGAGCGAGCTCGAGAATTGATGGGCATCCTCGAGCTTTAACACGGGCTCAAGCCGAGAAGAGTCGGTAACCCACGCCGCGGACCGCACCGATTGCATTATGTCCGCCGGCTTCACGGATCTTGATACGAAGTCGTGATGCATGTGTATCGAGGAGATGATCACTGGAGAAATCTGGTGATGTACCGATGACCTCAAGTACTTGTTCGCGCGTAAAGACGCGACGCGGTTGGGTCATCAAGAGGCGGAGGAAATCAAACTCTGTCCGAGTTAGTGGAATCGACTTTCCTGCAATCTGGAATTCGCGGCTCTCCACATCGAGAACGAGATCATTCGCGGTCAACGTTGTCACGGCCGGCCCGCTTTGTAGGCCTCTGTGGCGGAGCTGCGTTGTAATGCGTAGCGCCAAGATACGTGGTGAGACGGGCTTGGTGATGTAATCATCAGCGCCAGCTGCAAGACACATCGCCTCATCGACCTCTTCAGCGCGGTTGGTAAGCATCACAATGGGAACACCTGATTCCTTGCGAATTTCGCGGCAGACTTCGAAGCCATCAGGTTGCCCGATTGCGAGATCAAGAATGACAACAGATGGGTTGGTCGTGCGGAAGATATCGAGCGCTTGGAGGCCATCCTCTGCTTCAACAACTTTAAATCCCTCTGCCTCTAGGCAGGCACGGACGAGCATGCGGATATCTGGGTTGTCATCGACAACTAAAATCAACTCACTTGTCATTCTGTTCTCTCCTCATATGTAGTAGTTCGAGTACTTCTCTGCGCTTGCTCTCCAGAAGGTCTCTGTTGGCGTCGAGATTGCTCTCAATCCATCTCGATAACCTTGTAAGGGCCTCACCCTCTTCGAGGTAGGTGTAGAAGGCGATCGCCCCACCCATCTCATGTGTTATCGCTTTCATCTCGGTGTGGTCACATAGTTCAAGCGCTTTGATTGCCTTCTCGAGAACGAACTTCTTTCTTGTCTCGATCATCGTGGTAACTGGGTCTGCATGGTGATCTCCCACAGCTCTCAACTCCTTTGCAGGTGAACGGTTACCGGCCTCGGCGGTGCGAATCGAGGGAACTGTAAGGCGCGCGCGATAGGCAGGGTGGTTTCGCGAGATGGTTTTTCTAGTCATTTGCATAATGTGTATTTAACGCAGAGACTTTGTGAAAAATTTGTGAGAATCTAAAGGAAAGTAAGCGAGTTCCTACTCGGGGTACTTAATACGCTCCAGATGGAGGGTTTTCGCCAATATTCCGCTTCCGATCAAGGCGCAGGCGGGGAAGAGCAAGGCTAGCTGGAGGCCAAATAGACCAGCCAGTGAAGAGATTGCGAAGCGGCCGAGAAGAAATCCTGATGCAGCAATAATTGCAAGACGAGTGAGGCCGCGCGATGTCGGAAGTCCTTTAATGCTACCGACGACAGATACATATGAAGGCGGCATGGGTGCAACACCGAATCCAAGAATCGCATATGCAATACACATAACAACGAGCGCTGCCATCTCAGAGTGGTGATGGATGCGATAAGAGATTAAAAGACCGATGAGATAACCAGAGCCGCCGATAACTCCACCGTAACGAATCACGACGGGAATTCCAAAGCGATCAATCAACTTTCCAATGGAGAAGCGACTCGTGATCTGTGCAAGAACGAAGCAGGTGTAGCCGAGTGAGTTAAGGCCGATAGGAATATGGAGATCTTCGTGGAGAAGAATTGCCGACCAATCACCGACTGATGTCTCCGCAATGGTGGCAAGCATGGAACCGAGCGCTGCCAACCAGATGAAGTTCATGAAGTGCGATGGAATCGGTTCATCATGAGGTACATCAGAGTTTGCTTTCACATCTGCGTTATCGAATGTTGGTGCTAGCAGGTAGCGAGCGATGAAGATGCAACCGAGAATCGCAACGATGGAGTTAAAGGTGAGATGAGTTGCAGTCGAGACGTGCTTTGCAATGAGCCCTGCAGTAAATGAACCAGTGAATGCGCCGATACTCCACGAACCATGGAAGGAGGGCATCAATGAGCGACCTTCAATAGATTGAATAATCGATCCTTGAGTATTACAGGCAATATTGATCAGTGAGTAGGAACCACCTGCGAAGAAGGCGACGAGAGGCACCTGCCAGGCGCGATCGAGGAATCCATATGCAATCTGTGACGAGCCGACAATCACCATGACGAGTTGGACCATGCGGCGTGTGCCGAAGCGGTGAGCAAGTTGTGTGCCAAATAAGTTGCCCGCCATCGCGCCGACATTGCCGAGCATCATGCAATAACCCCAGATGGCATCACTGGTGCCGGTGTGGCCCTTGATCTCCGCAACGCGTGCTGCGGTCGCCGCAACTGCGAGCCCCATAAAGAAGAAGGTCGCTCGCAACGCCCACTTCGCGTGCTTTACGTTGCGGGTCAAGAGCCGTTGCCTCGAATGAAGTGGATAAATCGTAAGGCGCGATTGCCAAGACGAGATGTCTGCTCCAGCGTTGATACCTGTAATACCTTCTGGCCCGATGGCTCATCGGGTGTCTTCACATCGATAAGAGCGGGTGAGCTCTCATCCAGCGAGTCAGCGATACGTTCGATATTAGCGACCAGGCTGATGGCACGGACGAGTTGTTCTTGATCAACTCTCTCCGCGCTATCGATCAGGTGACGTGCCAATGTGCTTCCGGCCAGGCGTAGCTCGTTAGCGAATGTCTCAACAGGTAGTGCAGAACTCTCATCGCCCACCGTTGCAATCTTCCGCTCGATTGCATAACTCGTTGCTGAGATAGCAATCGCTACATCTCTATTAGCGGAGATGAAATTCTTCTCATCGACCGCTGCATCGAAGAGCGAGCGGGCCATAGTGCGGACCTGAACGACGGTATGTTCAATCGCCACACCGCTTATATAGAGCTCTTCAGCACGCTCGAGATCATCAAGGGGAGACCAACGGGCATATCTCTTGGCCTCGAGCGCCTGCGAGCGAACGCTGGGAATCTCTTCTATAAGAAGGCGTGCCTTCGATAGCCAGCGCCCTGCTTCGCGCTGGGTGTATCCGGCGGCAACGCCCTCGGCCATCTCGCCTAATAACTCGGCGGACTTCTCACCCAGCGATTTGATGCGATCTATGGTGCGACCTTCTGGGCGCTTGGCGTGCGAAAAGTAGGAGAAGACAATTGCAACAGCAGCACCTAATAGAGTGGAGAGAAGTCTGTGTACTGCAGTGCTCTCGTTAAGTCCGGGGCCGATAACGATGAGCGCGGTAACGGGAACGTTTACTGACGCAACCTCGCCCAGATGGAGGCCGCGGGCCACAACAGAGCAGAGCAGGACGGTGATTCCTACCGCGACGATTCCAAAGTTGAAGAGCCAGACACAGAAAAGTGCAACACCTGCACCGATTGCAGTACCAACAATCTGACCGAAGCCCTCGCGTACTGATTTATAGAGCGAGATGCGGATACTGAGGCTGCAGACAATTGCGGCGACGAGCCCGCCATGAGAAATCCAGAGATCCCCTAGTTGCCATGCAACAGCTGCTGCAAATGCGGCGACCGATATTTGGCGGACCCAGATGGCACGATCGGTAAAGAGTTTGATGATTGCATCAAAACTTCTTCTCATCCGCCT
>CANGCW010000064.1 GCA_947452525.1 Actinomycetota bacterium | reverse complement strand
TCCGTGATCTTGTTGATCAAGCAAGTGAACGTGGCCTGGTAGAAGAGTCTGAGCGCGAGATGATTCACTCCGTCTTTGATTTGGACGAGACGCTCGTTCGTGAATTGATGGTTCCACGTACGGATATGGTCTGGATTGAATCTGATAAGACTCTGCGCCAGGGGCTCTCACTTGCACTTCGCTCCGGCTTTACTCGTATCCCTGTTATTAAAGAGAATCTCGATGAGATTGTCGGAATCGCCTACGTTAAAGATCTAGCTAAGCGAGTGCACGAACGCCACGAAGCCGAGCAGACTGAGAGCGTAGGGCAACATATCCGCGCTGCAACTTTTATCCCAGAGACGAAGAGTGCGGCGGAGTTGTTGAAAGAGATGCAGCGCGATCAGAGCCATATGGCGATTGTCGTCGATGAGTACGGTGGTGTTGCAGGACTCATCACCATCGAAGATATCTTGGAAGAGATCGTCGGCGAGATTGCAGATGAGTACGACGATGAAATCGCGGAGATCGAGCGAATCGATGCAGATACTGCACGCCTGAGTGCGCGACTCCATATTGAGGATTTCGAAGATGAGTTTGATGTAAAGGTCACTGATGCTGCGAGAGAGGATGTCGATACTGTCGGCGGCCTTCTTGCAAAGAGCCTCGGTCGCGTTCCAATCCCTGGCTCGACAATCTCCGTCGATGGCTGGCAGTTAACGGCAGAGAGACCAGCTGGAAGGCGCCATCGCATCGCGACGATCTTGGCTCAACGCATCTCGGATGAGTCCGGTTCGGCTCCAGCACAGTTGTAGTTGTAGGCTCGCCCTATGCGTATTGCACGATTTGTTGCTCCTGAGAGCGCCGGTTTAGGCACGGATCCACTCTTTGGCATGCTCAATGAGCAGGGGACCCTCCTCGTTCTCAAGGGAGATCCGCTCTACTCAGGCATCATCCCAACCGAGAACACCATCAAGTTGGAAGAAGTACGCCTCGTCGCTCCAGTTATTCCTCGGAGTAAGGTCGTATGTGTGGGCAAGAACTACGCCGACCACGCCGCTGAGATGAACTCTGCAGTTCCAGATGAACCCATCATCTTCTTGAAGCCAAATACCGCCGTCATCGGACCGCGCGAGACGATTCAGTGGCCACGCATGGCGCCATCGATCGATTTCGAAGGTGAGCTCGCAATTGTTATCTCCCGCATCTGCAAAGAAGTTCCAGCAGAGCGCGCCTCTGATGTGATCTGGGGTTACACCATCGGCAACGATGTGACGAGCCGGGAATTGCAGAAGAAGGATGGCCAGTGGATTCGCGCAAAGGGATTCGACACCTTCTGCCCACTTGGACCGTGGATCGAGACCGAGTTCAAGCCTGGGGAGCAGAAGATTGAGACTCGCGTAAATGGCGAGCTGAAGCAATCTGAGCCACTGAGCTCGATGATCTTTAAGATTCCACAGATTATTGAATTTGTAACTTCGGTGATGACGCTGCTTCCAGGTGATGTCATCTTGACCGGAACCCCTGCAGGAATTGGTCCGATGCCAGCCGGGGCAGAGGTTGAAATCTCCATTGAAGGAATCGGAACTCTCGTGAATAAGGTGTCAACTCGTGCCAACTAATAGACCAGTCCGCGTCCGCTTTGCTCCATCGCCGACAGGTGAGTTGCACGTAGGAAATATCCGCACGGCTCTCTTCGACTGGGCATACGCTCGTCACACGGGTGGCACATTTATCTTCCGTATCGAAGATACCGATACCGAGCGCGTCACTGATGAATATATTCAGAAGGCAATCGATACTCTGAAGTGGCTTGGCATGGATTGGGATGAGGGCCCAGAAGTTGGCGGTCCTAACGGTCCCTACCTTCAGAGCCAGCGCCTCGATATTTATGCAGAATGGGCTGCAAAGTTCCTTGCCCAAGGCGATGCCTATCACTGTTACTGCTCTGCTGAAGAGTTAGAAGCAGTGCGTGAAGCACAGCGCAAAGCAAATGTTGCACCTGGTTATAACGGCCACTGTCGTTCACTTACTCCTGAGCAAGTTACGGGGTATGTTGCTGATGGTCGCAAGCCAGTTGTCCGCATGCGTATGCCAGATGGCGAGACAATCTTTACCGACCTCATCCGCGGTGAAGTGAAGTTCGATCACAACTTCGTACCTGACTTCGTTCTCGTTCGCGCAGATGGTTCACCTCTTTACACGCTTGCTGTTGCTGTCGATGATGTCTTGATGCAGGTAACGCATGTACTCCGCGGCGAAGATCTCCTCTCATCAACACCGCGTCAGATTCGCGTCTACCAGGCGATGGGAGTGAAGGATGATGAGTACCCACTCTTCGCTCATCTTCCATTCGTTATGGGTCAAGACAATGCGAAGCTCTCAAAGCGAAATGGCGAGACATCGATCTCTTGGTATCGCGAAGCTGGCTATCTCCCAGAAGCGATATGCAATTACCTCGCACTCCTTGGTTGGTCACCAGGGGAGGACCGCGAGAATGTGACCATGAAGGAACTCGCCGAACTCTTCACTGTTGAGCGTGTTCACTCAAGTCCTGCCCGTTTTGATATGAAGAAACTCGAAGCGATCAACGGCGACAAGATCCGTGCATTAACGCCAGAGGAGTTCTTCACCTGGTCTCTTCCATTCCTCGTTAACGGTGGAGTGCATTCAGGCGGCGAGGGTGATGTTGCGCTTACCAAGGCTGCACTTCCAATCATTCAAGAGCGCATCACCAAACTTTCAGAGATTCCAGCGCTCCTCAACTTCCTCTTCGTGAAAGATTTCGCCGTCGAGGCAGAGTCACTTGCAAAGATCTCCGACGACGATTCCAAGAAGATTCTGGGTCTCGCTCATGATCGCCTCGCGGACCTAGGCGAGTGGAGCCATGCAAAGATTGAGGAGGTGCTCCGCGCCGCCCTCATCGAGGAGTTGGGCCTTAAGCCACGAATCGCCTTCGGAGCGGTCCGTATCGCTGTCACAGGAAGCCATATCAGTCCGCCACTCTTTGAATCCATGGAGCTCTTGGGCAAGGAGAAGTCGCTCGAGCGGATTGCCTCGGTTCGCTAACCGTTCAAAGGCAGGGTATCCTCTCCCATTGTTGTAGTGGGGTATGGGGTAATTGGCAGCCCAACTGATTCTGGTTCAGTTAGTCTAGGTTCGAGTCCTGGTACCCCAGCCACAACATTGATTTACCGCTTATGTGGCCCGTAACGGGCTCTGGAAGCGGCCTAGGGCCCCGTCGTCTAGCGGCCTAGGACTCTGGCTTCTCAAGCCAGCTACGAGGGTTCGAATCCCTTCGGGGCTACAAGATCCCCCTGACTTTTAGTCGGGGGGATTTTTTATTGAAGCGAATTGAAAGCCAATCTTCATTTACGCAGCTCCCATTTCGACTCCTGCCGTATTATTGCTATCTACCTACAGCCTCGGCGCGGTTACAGTCCTCGGGCACATTTAAAGGAGTGATGTGTTCTTCTTAATCCTTTTCTTGTTATTGGCTGCACAAAGATTGACGGTTGAAACGATGTTCCCGCGTGGATGCAAGAGCGAACTCTTGCGAATTAAGCGGCAGGCGAACCTGGGGCTGTGGCTATTGGGGGCGATCGCGATTATTGATGTAACCTTAAATATCGTGATGCACCGTGGGTGGTGGGAGAGCGATTTCTTCTCGCCCTTCTTCACTGGGTTTAATAACTAGGGGTTTACTTTCCCTGGGCGAGGTATTCCGTGAGGCGGGCAGCGGTAGCAACAACTTGAGCTGCATGCATACGGCCTGGTTGGCGGCCAAGGCGTTCGATAGGGCCGGAGATGCTTACTGCCGCAATAACTTTGTTGTTCGGTCCGCGGACTGGCGCGGAGACTGATGCGACGCCAACTTCACGTTCACCCACTGATTGAGCCCAACCACGACGACGCACAGCGCTAAGGCTTGCCGCATTAAATTTCGCATTCACTAATCCGCGATGCAACTTATCTGGATCTTCCCAGGAGAGAAGGATTTGAGCAGCAGATCCTGCTTGCATTGAAAGTGTTGTTCCGACGGGAACTGAATCGCGTAGGCCACTTGCGCGCTCTGCGCTAGCAACACAAATGCGTTGATCGCCTTGGCGACGGTAGAGCTGTGCGCTTTCACCTGTGACATCACGAAGAGTTGCGAGAGCAGGTCCAGCGACAGCGAGGAGGCGGTCCTCGCCAGCTGACGCAGAGAGTTCAGCAGAACGTGGGCCAAGAACAAAGCGGCCCATAAGGTCGCGAGAGACGAGTCGGTGGAATTCTAGAGCGACGGCGAGACGGTGGGCGGTCGGGCGTGCGATGCCGGTTGCCGCTACTAACTCGGAGAGGGAGTGCGGTCCAGATTCCAGCGTCGCCAAGATTCTGACGGCTTTATCTAGTACGCCAACTCCGCTATTCTTTTTCATATCCACAATGTAATACTGCCATCTCAAAGTTTGATACGCAAATTATGGAATAGGTAGCACTGCTGGTGGAATTAGGTATTAGCAGAACGAGGGAAAGAGGGCTTATGGGAAAGACGTTAGCCGAGAAGATTTGGGCCGATCACGTTGTCGCTAGTGCGCAGGGTGAGCCGGACCTTCTATACATCGACCTTCACCTCATTCATGAAGTTACGAGCCCGCAGGCATTTGATGGTCTCCGGTTAGCTGGACGCCCAGTGCGCCGCCCGGACCTCACCATCGCGACAGAGGACCACAACGTCCCAACGACAAATATTGATCAGCCAATCGCTGACCCTGTTTCAAAGTTACAGGTAGATACCCTCCGTAAGAACTGTGCGGAGTTCGGTGTACGTATCCACTCACTTGGTGATGCGGAGCAGGGAATCGTTCACGTCGTAGGACCGCAGCTTGGACTCACGCAACCGGGCATGACGATCGTCTGCGGCGACTCACATACATCAACACACGGCGCATTCGGTGCACTCGCTTTTGGAATCGGCACATCAGAGGTGGAGCACGTTCTTGCTACACAGACACTTCCTTTGAAGCCTTTCAAGACCATGGCAATCAACGTCAATGGAACGTTGAAAGAGGGCGTCACAAGTAAGGACATCATCCTTGCAATCATCGCGAAGATTGGCACCGGCGGGGGACAGGGCTACGTCCTTGAATACCGTGGAAGTGCAATCACGCCGCTCTCCATGGAAGGTCGCATGACGATCTGCAACATGTCCATTGAGGCAGGTGCGCGCGCTGGTCTCATTGCTCCAGATGAGAAGACATTTGCTTACATTAAAGATAAGCCACATGCACCGCAGGGCGCTGATTGGGATGCTGCAATCGAGTACTGGCGTGGCCTCACAACAGATGCTGATGCAAAGTTCGATGTTGAGATTGATATCAACGCTGATGAGTTGGAGCCATTTGTAACATGGGGAACTAACCCAGGACAGGGCCTGCCACTCAACGCATCTGTCCCTAACCCTGGAGATATCTCTGACCCAGAAGAGCGCGGTGCTGCAGAGCGCGCACTCACCTACATGGGGCTCACAGCTGGCACACCTCTTAAAGAGATCAAAGTCGACACCGTATTCCTTGGTTCATGCACCAACGGTCGCATCGAAGATCTACGCGCAGCAGCGGATATCTTGAAGGGTAAGAAGATTAGCTCTTCACTACGCCTTCTTGTCGTGCCTGGTTCTGCAAAGGTCCGCTTGCAGGCAGAGAGTGAAGGCCTCGATAAGGTATTCATCGATGCAGGTGCAGAGTGGCGTAACGCAGGCTGTTCTATGTGTCTAGGAATGAACCCTGATCAACTCGCAGTGGGCGAGCGTTCAGCATCAACATCCAATAGAAACTTTGAAGGTCGCCAAGGTAAAGGCGGTCGTACTCACCTGGTCAGTCCGCT
>CANGCW010000063.1 GCA_947452525.1 Actinomycetota bacterium | reverse complement strand
TCACTCGCATGGGCGATATGCCACGCCCCGAGGGTGCACCCGCGTTCCCCGAAGATGCGTTGAACAAAGTGATGAACGTCCAGCTCCCGATCGTTAACGGACACATGTTGATGGCAACCGATGCAATCGAAGCTATGGGCCATGTAGTTAAAGTAGGAAATAACGTCACAATCGCGCTGGATCTCGATTCACGTGAAGAGGCCGATAAAATTTACAGCGCACTTGCAGATGGATCTACTGAAGGTTCCGGAATGGCGGATATGCCATGGGGCGCGTACTGGGGTTCTTGTGAAGACCGTTTTGGAATTCGTTGGATGGTTTCATTCGCTGCTTAAGAGAAATAATCAACGTTTCACTTACAGAGATTGGGTCCCCATGTTCCAGATTAAGACTTTGAAAGTTGTCGCAGTTTTCCTTGCAGTTTTCTCTGTGACAGGAACTGGAATTCAAAGTGCCTCGGCTAGCCCATACAATTACCCATACTCCGTCACCTATGCAAGCGGTGGGGGAACGGGATCGATGGATGCCCAGATAGGTAGCGTGGGCTGCGACGGTGAAGATATCGCTTGTGAAATTACGTTAGCGCCACTGAACTTCGTCAATGAGGGCAAGGTTTTTAACGGTTGGTTGGATGAAGCGAATAACTACTACTTACCAGGGCAGACGCTTACACTTGATGCAAACCTCAACCTTGTTCTGACTGCTCAATGGGCCGGCACATGTCACCTGAATGATGCCAGCTGTGAGATCGGCGATGTCGGTCCTGGTGGCGGCAGAATATTCCTAACGCCGAGTTCATCTGGAAACACAACGGGACAGTATTTTGAGGCAGTCTCTGATATCGCAGGACGTTACTACTGGTGCACGGGGGGAATGGATGTAATCGCCTCTGCAATGGGTACGGCAATTGGAACTGGCCGTGGAAACACCGCGGCGATATCGGATCACGGCTGTCCTGCAGGAAACGGTACCGATGTTGTGAGTAGTTTTTCTTCAAACGGGTATCAGGACTGGTTCATACCATCTCGCGATGAGGTCAGAGCGATGTCGGATTCGCAGACATTGATTGGAATGTATCAATACGACTACATACTTAGTTCTTCCTACTTTCCCGATAACAACTTTGCCTCATGGCACTTCAGCGGAAATTATGAAGTTGATTTGGGAACAGATTATGGATTTATGCTCGTGCCAGTTCGGTCTTTTTCACTTGAGCCACATCTCCAACCGATTCCAGATCCAATTCAGATTGATACCGCGACATCGCTCTCAATTGAGGCCGGCACTGTGGGATCCATGGAGACCATCACGGGAAACTTCTCCAGGGATGTTCAGGCAATTTATGTTGGTGGAGTGAAGTTGAAATCGGGCGATTGGGTGCAGAGTCCAACATCAATCTCCTTTAAGTTGCCGGAGCACGCAGATGGATTAGTAAAGATTCAAATCTTTAATGGCGCAGCTCCGCTTTTGCCTCAGTTCAACTTTTCATACACAGGCGGAAAAGGTCAGCAGATCGCAACCGGTCGCCCCGTGAAATGTGTGCGTGCCACTCGTTCTTACATCCCGAAGTCGAATGGGTGTATGACTGGCTATACGCCGATTTACGGCAATAATTAATTGGGATGTAGGCAAATTACTTGAGAAAGAAAGCCCTTTCGCTCCTAGAATCCCATATTGTGCGGCAGGAAAGCGCCATACGGCCGCAGTAGCGATCACACTGTTAAAACCGAAGAAGGTCTCAACTGGAGTGAACTTCTCCCAGGTGAAGTTCACCAGTTCTACTGGCAAGAATCTGCCGCTGGAATCGACCAAATCAATCACCTGGACACTCACGCCCACCCCGTAACGGGAGCCGATTGCGAGTGTGTCATCGCCACCCTGGAGCTCGTGGCAGAATTGGCCACAGTTCCGGGGGTCGGTGCAATTCCGAACCGGCGGTAAAGTCCGCGACCCGGCTCAAGCCATGAGCCGGTTGACTTGGTGTAATTCCAAGACCGACAGTTAAAGTCTGGATAAAGGAGCGAATTAAGGGGAGAGGTCTACTCTGCCTTCAATTCACATATGCATGGGATGGTCCTATGCGTGTGCCCTTGGGACCCTGCTACAGAAAAGGGTTCTCAAATGTCAGTTATTAAATGGTTATTCGATTCACAGATTCACTTTGGAAGTAAATCGATCCTCATCCGCGAAATTATCGGCGGAGTATTAGGCCTTGCCTCAGCCGTTCTCGGCATGCGTCGCAAAGTATCTGCCTGGCCAGTTGGAATTCTCGGGGATGGACTTCTCTTTACCGTCTTCTGCGGAGCAATCTTCTCGAGCTCACTCTCGAAGGCATCAGATCACCCAGCGCTCTACGGACAGGCAGGTCGTAACCTCCTCCTCGTTGTCGTCAGCGTCTACGGTTGGATCATCTGGGCACGCAATAAGAATGCGAACATCACTAAGCCTGCAGTCTCACCACGATGGACAACCACGCGCGAGCGCTTGATTCTCGTCCCTGTCGTCGTCGCTTCGTACTTCATCTTCCTTGAACTCTTCAAGATTCTTGGTGAGCGTTACTACGGTCAGTGGCTCTACGTTGATACCTGGATCTTCACCGGTACTGCGCTCGCTACCTTTGCAATGTCCCGTGGTTGGGTCGAGTTTTGGCTTGTCTGGGTCGCAGTTGATATCGTCGGCGTACCGTTCGCATTGGTGCACGGTAATTACCCAACGGGAATTTTGTATGCGATCTACGCTCCATTCGTTATCTGGGGCTTTATCTCATGGCTGAAGATCTCAAAATCAGAGAAGGCAGTTAATGCGTAAACCAGCAGTTACAACAGTTGATATCCACCCAGTACTTGCGGAGCGTTGGAGCCCACGTGCTTTCGACGCAACGGCAGTAGTGAAGGTCGACGATCTCAATGCAATTCTCGAAGCAGGCCGTTGGGCGCCATCAGCGTTCAACCGCCAACCATGGAAGTTCCTTGTGGGACACCGTGGCGACGAGAACTTTGCAAAGTTGAGTGGAGTGCTCTCCGGTTTTAACAAGGAGTGGGCACCTCGCGCATCAGTACTTATCGCAGCAAATGCGATTACAGTTGATGCAGAGGGAAACCCAATTCCGAGCGCACTCTTCGATCTCGGTCTTGCAGTGGGTTACATGTCAGTTGAGGCACACCACCGTGGATACTCCATCCACCAGATGGCAGGCTTTGAGCGCGATGCGTTGAAGGCAGCACTTGGACTCGGCGACGAGGTTCAACCAGTTGTCATCATCGCCCTCGGACATGCAGCGGATGTATCAACACTTGAGAATGAAGCTCTACGCGAACGTGAAGTTGCGCCTCGTGAGAGAAAACCTCTCTCAGAGATTCTTCTCTAAATTACTTCTTCTTTGTAGAAGTACTCTTCTTAACGTAGGCGGTCGGATCAATCTTTGGTCCGACCGCTTTCGTCTCCCATAAATGAAGAATCTGAGTCGTGATCGAACGGAGCAGGCTTCGACTCGTTGGGCTAAGCGTTGATTCAACGCAGAAGCCGGAGAGCTCACAAGGCCAGTAATTAATACCGCTTACAAACTCGGCCGACCCTGAAGGCAATGTGAACCAGATGCTCTGCGCCTTGAGAGAGCGGCTCTTAATTCCAGCTGCTTTCGAGTTTGGATTCTTCAACTTGAATGGCCCAGAGAGAAAGACATGCGCATTCGCTGGTGCTGCCTGGCCGAGAGCCTGCGAATCAATCTCTGAGTTAATTGGCCAACCGGGGATGGTGAATGATGATGGAATCTTCAACCAGGATGGCTTTGATGCAAGGGCGAGATCACCCTTTACATGTACGCCCGCTGTCTTCTCGCCAGTGATCAACGATGGCTGCCAGTTGATACGGACATTTCCAAATTCAACACTCAATTTATCCGGAGTTGTTAGAGGATCGATTCTCGCATCGCGATAAATCTCCATACGTCGATTGGCGCCACTTGGGCTCGCAGATAGGCGCACCTGCCAGTAAGCAGTATTTGCACCGAGTAGTGCAAGGTTGATTCCTTGATTTCGCGCAGAGAGCAGTGCTGCGAATTCATTGTGTGTCATGTACTCAGGGTGACCGCTGAGAATGATTCCAGAATATCCATCAATTAAATGTGGAGTCATCGAGAGGTCAACATCGGTAATCTGATCCGCCTCAATATTCTCGGACTCCAAATATTGAGTAAGAGAAACAGCGTCACGGTCCATATGCATTACACCACTACCGATGTAGGGACGATCGAAAGATACAACCTTGCTTCGCTCCGTCTTCGGTGAGACAGGCGCGCGATAGGCGGAGCGCCCACCGAAGGTGTTATAGGCCTGCCATGTGAGGGTTGAGTTAACAACAAGCAATTTCGCGGTATTTGCAGGGGAGCGGAGGAAGAAAGGAGACCAGTTCTCGATAACGCCTTTAGGCGAAGTGCTCGTTACAAGATAAAGCCCTGGAGACCAATCGCTACCAACAACGAATGATGAGGTGGTCGGCCACTTTGTTTCGACCATACGAGTGAGAACTCGAACGCTCGGAGTGTTTCGATAGACAAGCTTTGTTGGTTTAGAACTCCAAATTTCACGTGCACCTGTGCCACCGTAATATCCGATACGAATTACATGGAATGTGCGAGGGCCTTCTTCGCGGAGATAGCGAGATGTTGCAGCAGCGTGAATGCTGATGGTGTCACCACAGGTCACGGAATCCTTATCGAGCCAGAGCGCAGAATCGCCGGCAGTAAAGAGATCGAGGGCTTTCCACTCTTTAGAAGACATTTTGAGGCCGGGGTTCTGATTCTCATATTGCAACCAACCTGGCTGAAGGGGCTGACACATCGAGCGCTCGTGCGTCACGACATTTTCAGGGGTGGTCTGGTTCAGTGATTCTTGAAATGTGTAGAGCGGCTGCACTGCAGCATCTGCGTGAACTTTGAGTGGTGGCAGGATCTCAGAATCTGACCGCAGGTAATCCACGACGTTGATAATGGAGAAGGCGCCAAGAAGAATAAGGGCGATCGCGGTGTAGTAGAGGCCGTAGCTTCCGCGGTGCGGGGTCGCGACCTCTTTTGCCCGATGCCAAAGGTGGAGCAACTCAGCTCGCGTTGGCTTCCGGATTCTCATAGCAGCGCAAAGCGTACTGATAATTTCATCACGCCTGGACCTTTGCATTTACCGCTAATTGGCTCACGATATACACACAATTTAGGCACAGAATTCGAAGGAAGCGTGTACCGATTGGGAAGTAAGCGAGACCCTCTTTTCGCCCGGGATCGCTACTGTCCAACCTGAAGGGGCCAAAATGGTCGCTATTCAGAGGAGGAAAGCAATGTTTGGACACTTGCTTATCGGATTGACTGTTGCTTTATTTGTGGTCGGCATTGCCGCCACCATAGTTCCAGCGTTTGCTACGGCAGGAACGTTCATCGCACTCGGAGGTGGACCACTCGTAGGTTCCGCGGCACTAGCTTGCCACATTTCTCAGTATGCAAAGTCGCAGCACTGCTAAGAGCAGTGGTTGGAAGAATTAAATCACTTGCAACAACTTTCGATTTGAATGAAAGGAAGAGGAATTGGAATTCCCATTTGTCATGATTGGATCAGCGATAGTTACATTTTTGGGTTTTTACCTTCTTCGAAAGAGAAAGCCTATAAAGAAATAAGATGGAATCTTCCACCGAGTTAAAAGATAGCGCCGAACTCTTGCAGCTCGTGCGAGTATGCAAGCGTTTTGGTTCTCGCCAAGCTCTAAGCAACGTGACCTTCTCCGCGAAGCCTGGAGAGGTGGTTGGCTTTGTGGGGAGGAATGGTTCAGGCAAGACCACGACTTTAAGGGCAATCGTCGGGCTGATTGAACAGGATTCT
>CANGCW010000062.1 GCA_947452525.1 Actinomycetota bacterium | reverse complement strand
GGATAAGTGCGCCGGCGGTGCTGACAGCAAGTACATTGCGAATCTCATCGTGCTGGCCCTGATCTTGCTCTCTCCGTTCCAGCGCGGTGTAGCGGCCGCCCGTTGGTGCGATAGAGATTCCCACTTCAAGGAGATGGTCTCGGTCGTACCAACCGCGAAGCTTTGGTCCAGCGATTGCAATCTGTGGGCGATCGGCGACAGCCGTTAACAGGAGTTCAAGTGTCTCGCGCGCAGGCGCAGAGTCATCATGGATAAGCCAGAGCCACTCATTGGCCTCATCGAGCGGCGGTGTGAGAGCGAGCGCATGTTCAATAGCGTCGCCATAACCCATATCGCGCGCCTCTTCCACAAAGGGAATACCCGAGGCGTGGAGGAGTTTGATGGAGCTATCGTGTGAGCCAGTGTCGACTGCGAAGATCCGATCGACAGGGCGTGATTGGGTTGTGAGCGCGGCGATAACCTCGGGCAACCAGGTTGCTCCGTCATGTGTAACGAGAACTGCCGTTACAGTGAAATTATCTGCCATCGAGTGGGACCTCCGTGAGGTCACCCTACTAAATCAGGTAGGCGTTACGCTGAGCGGCGCTTGAGGCGACGGCGTTCACGCTCAGAGAGCCCGCCCCAGATGCCAAAACGCTCATCTTGAGCGAGGGCATATTCCAAGCACTCTCCGCGAACATCGCATGAGAGGCAGACGCGCTTAGCTTCGCGGGTTGATCCGCCCTTCTCCGGGAAGAAGGCCTCTGGATCTGTTTGCGCGCACAATGCGCGCTCCTGCCATGAAAGTTCTGTATTCTCGTTTAGAGCACCTAAAGTGAGCGCCTCGCTTGCAATCTGGCGATCGGCCATTGAACTCTCCCTACAACGTTATGCGCAACTTCTTCAGTACGCGCTGGGAGAATTACACGCGTGTAAGCCCTATTCGTCAAGTGAAAGTTTCTTCACACGCATAACGCAAGCGTAAAAGACCCGATTTACGCTCATTTCGCGCTAGATATAAGGGTTTTCCCCTGAAAGTTCGGTAAATCCAAAGAAGTTGCCTCCAGCGATAAAGCCCTCGGGGACCTTGGCACCTGGGGCGATATGGCACGTGGTGAGCTTCGCCCCGGCCCCAACGGATGCACCACGGCCAACGATGCAATTATCGAGAACTGCATCGGCGCCAATTGTGGAATCGGCGCCAATATAACTGCCGTTGGTGATCCTTGCTGTTGGTGAAATCGTTGCCCGCTCTCCAAGATCGTACGGCTCACCGTTTAACAACTCTTTCGTTGCCGCAAGAAGTGCGTTCGGATTACCAATATCAATCCAATACGAGGTATCGATATAACCAAATACACGTGCACCTTCGCTCAACAACTCGGGAAATGTTTGGCGCTCAACGCTCACAACTTCACCATGAGGAATCTTCTCGATCGCGCTGCGATTAAAGATGTAACAACCAGCGTTAATAAGATTTGTTGGCGGATTCTCCATCTTCTCCATAAAGGAAGAGATACGAAAATCTCCATCGATATCTACAACTCCGAATGGGCGCGCATCTTCTACGCGAGTGAGATGAAGTGATACATCGGCGCTCTTACTTTCGTGGAGTGCAATCTGTTCTTTCAGAGAATGTGCACTGAGGATATCTCCATTAAAGATGATGACTCCGCCGTCGCTTCGTAGCGAATCTGCGGCATTACGAATCGCACCACCTGTACCTAGTGCGACTTCTTCAACTGCGTAAGAGATGCGAATTCCAAGTTGTGAACCATCACCGAAGTGAGGCGTGAAGACTTCTGACATATAGGAGGTTGCAAGAACAATCTCCTCAATGCCTGCCTCCTTCGCCTTCATGATCTGGTGTTCAGTAATAGGGCGACCAAGGAGCTCGAGCATCGGTTTCGGAGTAGAGAGCGTCAGGGGCTGCATACGAGTTCCCATGCCACCGACGAGCAAAATTGCTGATGTGACTGCCACGTTAATTGCCTTCAGTAATTCGTGTTGCAACAGTCGCGATCTGAGCATCTGTCGCAGTCATTGCTATGCGAATATGTCGTGACCCGCCCTCTCCGTAGAAGTGGCCGGGGGTTACAAGCACGCCCCTCTCTGCAAACCACTTCACAGAATCCCAATCGCTCTCGTTCCGAGTGCACCAGATATAGAGGCCAGCATGGCTCTCTTCGATAGTGAAACCTGCAGAAATAAGCGCTGGACGGAGCGTTTCACGCCGTGCGCGATAGAGCGCCGCCTGCTTCTGCACATGCACCTCATCGCGCAATGCAACGGTCATGGCGCGTTGCACTGGAAGAGGGACCATGAGGCCTGCGTGTTTACGGATCTCACGGATGCGAGCGATGAGTGCTGGATCGCCGACGATAAATGCGGCGCGATATCCAGCAAGATTTGAACGCTTCGACAGTGAGTGCACCGCCAAGAGGTTTCGGTTATCACCGTGTGATTCGTGGAAGATTGATGTCGGAACTTTCTCTCCAGCGGAGAAGCTCATGTAACACTCATCGCTTGCTACGACTGCGTTCTCGCGGCGAGCATATTCAACAGCTTCACGCATCTCTTCACGAGTATGTACGCGACCAGTTGGATTTGATGGCGAGTTAACCCATGCTAAATCAACCTTTGGCCAGGTAGAGGCATCGATAGCAACTGCGCTGTGCTGTGCGCCAGCAATTGCAGCGCCTACGAGATATGTTGGATATGCAATCTCTGGATAGATTACGCTCTTAGATTCGAGAAAAGTGGGTAGCCAAGCAACTAGCTCTTTAGAACCGATAGTTGGAAGCACATCAAACTCGCCTGAGATTCCGAGGTTTGCAATCGCCCAATCGCGCATCGCCTCACGAAGTTCCGGCGTACCAATAGTGACGGGATAGCTCGGTGAATTGGAACTCTCAGCGAGCGCACTCTGAATAAACTCTGGCGTCGCATCGACAGGCGTTCCCTGAGATAGATCGATAAAACCATCAGGGTGAGAACGCGCTATCGCCCCAAGTGGAGCGAGCGCATCCCAAGGAAAATCTGGAAGGTTCGTGGCTTACTCGCTCTTTGCAGGGCGTGCAGCAATCGTTTCATGGTCGCGGTTTGTTGCGCCGACCTTGCTTGCGCCACCAGGTGAGCCAAGTTCGACGAAGAACTGGCCATTAACATTCTTGAAGTCACTCCACTGAGCAGGGACATCATCTTCGTAATAGATCGCCTCAACTGGGCAGACAGGCTCGCAGGCGCCGCAATCGACGCACTCGTCAGGCTGGATGTAGAGCATGCGGTTACCCTCATAGATGCAATCAACTGGGCACTCCTCGATGCAAGACTTATCTTTCACATCGATACATGGCTCGGCAATTACGTAGGTCACCGTTAACTCCTTCAGCTCAAATCTTGGGAGCCCAATCTTAATGGCTATCTAGGGCGAAAATGGTAGAAAATAGGTGAGTGAGCAAGAGCGCCCCCGCTGAGGAGATGATCGGCAAGAGAGTGACCATCCGCCTCTTCGAGGATGAGGGTGGCTTTAGAGACCTCTTAGGAACGTTGGAGAGCCTGACCGCCGTCCGCAAGAAGGATGGCAGCCTCGTCGAGTTCGACCCCGGCCATATCTTTGTATGGCGCGAAGTTATCTCAAGCGAGTAGCTCGGTCTCCCAACCCTTCTCATCGCGCTTGTCAGAGAGTTGGCCCTTAACGAGCGTGTAGTACTCGTGGCCCCATACCGCTAAACCAATCTGATTGGAGAGAGCGAAGAAGGGTCCATCCAATGCGATCTGGGTTGGATGGGCTGCCATCGCCGCCATCTTCTTATCAACATAGTCCGTTGCATCCATATGGGTGGTAACAATCTCATCTGGCTTTGCAAAGGGAAGATCATCTGCGCTCTCTGCGCCGAAGAAGTCTGAGCCCTCTGCCTTCATCGCATCGATACCTGCCTGCACGACAGAGCGCGGCATTGTGTTCCAATAAATTTTTCGAATTTCAAAACGGTCTTTAACGAGTTCAGCTGCGCGCATCGCAACGCGATGGGCCTGTATGTGATCAGGGTGGCCGTAACCGCCGAACTCGTCGTAGGTAATGAGAATATCTGGCTTCACCTCAAGGATGATATCGATGAGATATTGCGCCGCCGTATCTACATCAGCCTGCCAAAAGACATCAGGGCGATCGTTTGGCGGAGTACCCATCATTCCGCTATCGCGATACTTCACATCAGGTGCGCCGAGAAAGCGGTGATCTGTAACGCCGAGAGCGCTCATTGCATTTGCAAGTTCCACCTCGCGGATGAGACCTAGGCCATCGAGATTCTGTGACGAGAGATGTGCAAGGTGCGGCACAAGGATCTCGCCCTCTTCTCCGCGAGTACAGGTGACGAGAGTGACCTTGGCGCCTTCGGCCACGAACTTAGCCATCGTTGCGCCATTGTTGATCGTCTCATCATCTGGGTGTGCGTGTACGAGAAGGATGGAGGGTGCAGTCATGGGCGAAGTTTCTCACATATCGAAAGTATGGGTCGCAGGGTACGATTCCCCGCATGACGATAGATGCAAATAAGCCGCGATTAGGTCGCGACGAGCGCCGTGCCCAACTGCTCTCCGCTGCACTCGAGGTCTTCACCGCAGCCGGATATCACGCTGCAGCGATGGATGAGATTGCAGATCGTGCCAGTGTTAGTAAGCCCGTTCTCTATCAGCACTTCCCTTCCAAGCTCGACCTCTATCTCGCTGTTCTTGATATTCATATCGATTCACTTATCTTTGAAATTCAGAAGGCAGTCTCTTCAACTCAGGTGAACTCTGATCGCGTGAGCGCAACCGTTAATGCCTACTTCGACTTTATCAATCGCGAGGGCGAAGCATTTCGATTGCTCTTCGAGAGCGATATGAGCGTCGAACCTCAAGTCCGTGAACGTCTCGCTCGTATGACCTACGACTGCGCAGCGGCATTTAGCGCAGTGATTACACTCGATACCGGTCTTCCTAAGGAGTACTCGATGATGCTCGCAGTGGGAATCATTGGAAATGTTCAATCAGCTGCCCGCCACTGGCTCGAGCGCGATGGAAAGATTGATCGTGATGATGCCGTACAACTAGTCTCCAATCTCATCTGGCGCGGTATCGGTGGCTTCCCTAAGCAGGGATAAGTCGCGCACCCATCCAAATCCTTATAAACTCAAGCCATGGCTACAAAGAATCAGAGCACAACAGATATCCGTATCGGTCTCACCGAGACTCCGGCGGAGTTGCACCTTGAGGTTGCACTCTCTGCAGATGAGGTTGCAGCTCTCGTTACAAAGAGCATCGAATCTGGAACAACACTTACCCTTACAGATGTGAAGGGGCGTCAGACAATCGTTTCCGCAGCGAAGATTGCCTTCGTTGAAGTGGGTTCAGCTGATGCTCGTAAGGTTGGCTTTACAACCGTATAACTCGCCCTTGCACAGCTTTTGCTTGCAAGCGCTCCCAATCTTCGGGTGCAGTCTGATTTTCAGCGAGGCGATTTAGCTTTCCATCGCCATGGTAATCACTCGAGCCAGTTGGAATTAAGCCAAATTCGCGGACGACGCTATTCAGTAGCTCCTGCTGATCTGGCGTGTGATCACGATGGTGAATCTCAATGCCATCCAGCCCTGCTTCAACATAACTTGTAAACGAATCAAGCGAGACAGTTCTTCCGCGAAGTGATGCGAGCGGATGAGCAATAACAGCAACGCCACCGGCTCCCTTGATGAGCGCAATCGCATCCTCTGGCGTTGGCGAGTAATGGGCAACGTAATACTTTGAATTGTTATTGAGCCAATCCGCAAAGACCTCGTCGCGACTTGCTGCGTAACCCTTAGCAACCAGGGCATCTGCAAGGTGTGGACGGCCTAGGGTTGCGCCTTCACTTAACTGAGCCATCACATCTTCAAAGGTTATTTCGATGCCGC
>CANGCW010000061.1 GCA_947452525.1 Actinomycetota bacterium | reverse complement strand
TACGCGCTCTACACCGTGACCAATCACTGCTTTGCGTGTAGGTTATGCCACGTGCACGTAGTCATTATGGGATGCGGAAGAGTTGGATCAGGGCTTGCTATTGAACTTGAAGCCGCTGGCCACACAGTTGCAATTATCGACCAGAATCGTGAGTCATTTAGACGACTCGGACCAGATTTCCATGGTCAGACCGTTGCTGGCGTCGGCTTCGATAGCGATACCCTCCTTGAGGCAGGTATTGAGAAGGCTGGCGCATTCGCCGCTGTCTCTAATGGCGATAACTCGAATATCCTCGCAGCTCGCGTAGCCCGTGAGACCTATGGCGTCCAGAATGTCGTTGCCCGCATCTACGACTCAGGCCGCGCTGAAATTTATCAACGCCTCGGTATTCCAACCGTTGCAACAGTCCTCTGGACAACCGATCAGATTCTCCGACGCATTGTTCCTGAGGCATCACGCTCTGAGTGGCGCGATGCGAGCGGAACTGTTCAACTCTGCGAAGTCCAACTTCACAATGAGTGGTTCGGCAACCCGGCGCATCTCATCGATACCGCCACACCTGCTCGCGTCGCATTCATTACCCGTCTCGGCGAGGGTCTGATCCCCAACCAGAACACCGTTCTTCAAGAGGGCGACCTCGTTCATGTAATGGTCGCGGAGAAAGACCTAGAGATTACAAATACAATTTTGAGTCAGTCACCGGAGGCAAATTAATGAGAATTGCTATCGCTGGTGCTGGAAACGTTGGTCGCGCTATTGCTCGTGAACTTCTCGAGAACGGTCATTACGTCCTCCTCCTCGATCGCGACCCTAAGGCGATTAAGATGGAATCAGTTCCTAACGCTGAGTGGCTCATCGCTGATGCATGCGAAATCTCTTCGCTGGATAAGGCGAAGCTTGATGCCTGTCAGGTACTTGTCGCTGCGACTGGCGATGACAAGGTAAATCTCGTCTGCTCACTCCTCGCGAAGACCGAATATGGCGTTCCTCGCGTTGTCGCTCGAGTTAATCACCCGAAGAATGAGTGGCTCTTCGACTCATCATGGGGTGTAGATGTAGCAGTATCGACCCCTCGCATCATCAGCGCACTTGTTGAGGAGGCGGTCGGAGTTGGCGATGTTGTCCGACTCTTCTCACTTCGTAGTGGCGATGCAAACCTTGTTGAGATCACACTTCCAGATGCGGCATATGCATGCTTCAGAACAATTGAAGAGATTGAATTCCCTGACGATTGCTCACTCGCGGCAATCGTGCGCGATGGCCATGTTATTGCACCAGCACCACACACAGTTCTCGCTGCTGGCGATGAACTTCTCTTTGTTGCAACCGCCGAGGCGGAGATTCGCATCAAAGAGTGCTTACTCGGCAACTCCTAGAGGCTTGGCAGTCGGAACTCGGCGAAGTGCTTGCCAGGTTAGCCATATAACGACGAGATAGAGCGGATAGCCCAAGAAGATATTCGCTGTTCCCAATAAGTTAACTTGTTTCGCCAAATACAGAGGCAATTGAATTGCAATGCGAAGAGCAAACATTCCCGCCCAAATCCATCCAACTCTCTTGTAGACGGCAAGACGAGCGGCGTTCTTTCGCCACTCCATATTCTCACCAAGAATGGGTCCGAGAGTCAGGCCGATGATGGGAAGGTTTGCGATATTTCCACCTACATAAATCGCAAAGAAAACTGCGTTCTTGATGATGGAGGGAAGGTAAAACCCGGAGGCGCTATGTGAGTACATGGCGAACGCTGCACAGATTGCGACTCCAAATATGCCGGAAAGTGCGTGCTGAATGGTGTCACGTTCAAGCAGACGTATTACCGCAAAGATAACTGAAAGAACAATCGAAACCAATGAGGCGGTTTTTACAGAATGCGCGATATTAAATGCCACGAGAAAGACGATGGATGGAAGACCGCTATCAATGAGACCGCGAGTGCCACCCAGTGCGTTCCAAATCTTTGCGCGATCTTCTTCATGACCTTCATATGAGGTGCTCAACTCTTCGCTCCCTCACCTGTTGAACCAAATCCACCTGATCCGCGCTCGGTGCCAGGGAGATATTCCACTTCAACCAGCGCTGGACTCTCTACTTGCTGGATGACTAATTGGGCGATGCGATCGCCTCTCTGGCAGGTAAATGTCTCGCGCAAATCGTGATTGATGAGGATCACCGCTATCTCGCCACGGTAAGCAGCATCGACCGTTCCAGGCGTGTTTACGAGCGATATACCGTTCTTGATTGCTAAACCAGAACGTGGATGCACAAGGGCAACATATCCAGCAGGAAGTGCAATCGAGATTCCCGTTGGAACAAGTGCCCGCTCCCCCGGTGCGATTGAGATATCGATGCGTGAATAGATATCCATTCCTGCATCGCCGGGTTTTGCATAGCGTGGCAGAGGTAACGCTTTGTCTAGTCGTTGAATAAGCATCTCAAGCATCTGCGTTATGGATTGATCTCAAAGTCGGGGTCAACGAAGGCAAGCAACTCTGGATGGGCAGTCACGTGATCGAGGTATGCCTTTGGCGCATTCTCCAAGAAGTGCTTCATGGGAACGATCACGAAGAGAGCAGAAGCGCGAACAGCGACCGGGCCATCAAGGGAGCCGATGTGTCCCTCTGCGGCCGTGTAGACCTTCCGGTTTACCTGCCCGGTAATTTCAGCGCGAATATGGAGCTCGGTACCAATTGGCACGGGAAGTAAGAAATCCGTCTCGAGGCGGGCAGTTACTGCAGGAGAACGAATCAACCACATCAACTTTCCGAGCGCCTCATCAAATGCGAGCGAGAGCAGTCCGCCATGGGCGAGACCTGGAGCGCCTTGATGATTCTCTGTAACCGTAAAGACCGCGGTTAGATTCTGTGCATCGCCAACATGAGCTACAAGGTGAAGGCCCGTTGGGTGGAGTTCACCGCAACCGAAGCAATGGCCAAAGTGGGATGGGATCTTGCTTCCACTGATTGGCGCTTTCGCGTGACGGGGAGGAACTGTGGCACCTTCAGGAGGCGTCGTGCTGGGAATTCTGCTCACATAGAAACCCTATCTCAGGTAGCGTTACAACATGGCGCAAAGTACGAATCTACCCACCAGAAAAATTTCTCGAGACCAATGGAGCCTTGGCCTCTGGGGGTTCTGCCTCTTTATGGCTGCCTCGCTCGCCCTTGCAATCGAAGCGGCCCTCTCCACGGAGCTCGCCCTCGCATCGTTGATCGCACAAGTATTTGGGTTGCTACTTCTCTCGCAGAGCACTCCATTAGAGATTTCAGTTGATGAGCAGATGCTCTACGTTGGCAAGGCGAAGATTGAGCGAAAATATATTGAGAGCGTTCAACTACTTAACGCAGATGAAATGAGATGCGCAAGAGGGCCTGAGGCAAACGTGCGGGCATATCTCGCTCTGAGATTCTGGGTCCAAACCGGCGTAAAGATCGTTTTCAACGACAGCAACGATCCAACGCCATATTGGTTGGTCAGCACTAAACGAGGTAAAGCGCTGCAAGAAGCTTTGGGGAGATAATTACGCGCAGTCGAAGCAGACTGCTTTAGCGCCTTCGCCCTTCGCAAGTTGTGAGCTATGGTGAACAAGGAAGCAACGTGAACAGGTAAATTCATCAACCTGCTTTGGAACAACGCGTACAGTCAACTCTTCTTGTGAGAGATCGGCGCCAGGAAGTTCTAGATTCTCGGCCGCTTCTTCTTCATCGACATCAATCTGTCCAGATTGGGCATCCGCTCTACGAGCTTTGAGTTCTTCCAGTGACTCTTCGTGAAGTTCTTCATCCGTCTTTCGCGGTGTGTCGTAATCAGTAGCCATGAACGCCTCCCCTTTCTAGTTATGTCACATCCGTAGCGGACGTTTTCCATCAAGGGGCGAAGTTTCTCCTATAAACCCTCGATACGCCTACAGAACGCTTGGCGTGTCGGAGTTATTCCCGTCTCTTCCCGCCGAAGGGATTCTAGAAAGTGAGCCTAAGGATTAAGAGGTTAGCGAGAGGCTTACCGCGTGAGGCGGAGGGATTCAATCCCGCGAGCTTCGAGGCGATCGAAGTGATGGTCGCGCTTCTCGTTGAAGCGTGAGACATCGGAGGTCATAACCTCGAGGAATGTGGCAAGTTCCTGACGAGCTAGCTCGCCATCGCCCGAGAGCGTCTCGAGTTCGAAGATGCCCCAGGCGCGCAGGACTGGCCAGACCACATCTTCAAGGTGGAGCTGTAGGTCATAAATTCCGGCGAGCGCGATTTGAACCGACTTGCGACCCCAGCCCGGCATACCAGCACCAGGCATTTGGAAGTTCGTTACGACATCGGTGATTGCGCGCATTGCTGCATTTGGCTCGAGCTTTATCGCTTCAGCGAGGAGGTTGCGATAGAAAAGCATGTGGAGATTCTCATCGAGTGCAACGCGAGCGAGCATCCCCTCACAGATCGCATCGTTAGAGATACGACCAGTGTTGCGGTGAGAGATTCGGGTCGCTAACTCTTGGAAAGATACATAAGCAACGGTATGCAACATATCGTTTGGATACGGCGTCTCATAGCCGACCTGCATGTGCGCCATGCGCAGATCCTCAAGTTCAACGGGATCGACGCCACGCGTTGCCATGAGGTAATCACGGAGAACGATGGAGTGGCGTGCCTCTTCAGCGGTCCATCGGTTGATCCAGGTATTCCATGCGCCATCACGACTCATGGAGAGGGCAATCTCGGTGTGATAGCTAGGAAGGTTATCCTCTGTCATCAAATTGAGAACGAGGGAATCCTGTGCGACTGTAGTCAACTTGGAATCTTTCGCTTCCCACGCATCGCCATTGAGTGGGCCAGCAAATGTGCGGCCTTCACTCCATGGGACGAACTCGTGTGGGTACCAATCCTTGGCAACCTTCATATGGCGCTCGATCTCAACAGCAACAGCTGGCTCAAGATCTCGAATCAGTCGAGATTGAATTGCTGGATCAAAGACGGCCACTACGCGCTCCTTCTGGTGCCAGGCGCTCATGGCCCCGGCTCGGGTCTAACAGTTATGGTTGAACGCTAGCGCACTACCTATGGTTACTCGCGAGTTTAATCCTTAAGTTTCTCTGTTCTTTCCCTCGCCTTTGCGGCACGCCACTTAGCGATAAGCCCATGATTGCCTGAAACTAACTCGGTAGGCACTTCTAAATCTCTCCATACGGGAGGCTTTGTGTAGTTCGGATACTCCACAAGCGGCTCAGTCTCTTCATCAACCAGAGTATGGGACTCTTCCTTGAGTGATTCGGCGTTGCCGATAACACCTGGAATTAAACGAATAACTGCCTCGAGAATTACGAGTGTTGCCACTTCTCCACCACCAAGGACATAGTCACCGATAGAGACTTCCATGACTTTGAACTGTGGTCTCGCTGAATAATGTTCTGTGATTCGATAATCGATGCCCTCATATCGACCGCATGCAAAAATGAGATGCTTCCTCTGCGCCAACTCATAGGCAAGAGCTTGATCTAACTTACGACCAGCTGGAGTAAGAATGATGAGGGTATGTTCCTCGTAGCCATCTGCCTCTGCTTCGTGAGCTACCGCATCAATTGCTTCTCCCCAAGGAACTGGTGACATCACCATTCCAGCTCCACCACCATAGGGAGTGTCATCTACTGATTTATGAACACCTGTTGCAAAGTTGCGAAGATCAGTGACCTTCGTTGTAAGAAGGCCTCTCTCCTCTGCCTTCCCTATGAGAGAGAGCGAGAGCGGTGACATGTAATCCGGGAAGATTGTGATGACATCATAACGAGGGGTAATCATTCTTGACTCTCCCCTGTCTCCTTGCTCTCCCCTAGCTCAAGTAGGCCTTCGGGAGGAATCACAGTAATGATTCCCGTCTCGAGGTCGACATCAGGAACGAATTCAAGAACGAATGGAATGAGGATCTCACGACCATCGGCCGCAGCTTTGATGGAGAGTAGGTCCTGACCTGGAAGGTTGATGACATCATCAAGAGTTCCGAGTTCAAC
>CANGCW010000060.1 GCA_947452525.1 Actinomycetota bacterium | reverse complement strand
TAGACGAATGCAAGTCCTGTGATTCCATAGAGCCAGCTTGGGTTGGCAAAGAATGAGTGTGGGGCGAAGCTCTTTACAAATGTAGTGATGAATCCGTTAAAGCCGAATGTGGCAACGAATCCAAAGGCGAGCATGACGCCACCAAATTGAGCGAGCACGCCGGTAGCGGAGACCCAGATGCGACGGAGAATTCCATCAGGCTTTCCGGTTGCTACTGCGTAGGAGAGGAGTCCGCCAAGAAGTGCGCCAATGAGGGCCGTCTCCCCCGAGAGAAGAAGTGTGTTCTTAAAGATCGCAAGGTGCGTAGAACTGGTCCACACATCATGGACGGATTGAAAGGTGAAGTGGCCCTTGGCATCTTGAAAAGCGCCGGTCATGACGCTGATGGTTGGCCAGAGGAGGAAGAGCGTTGCGAGAGTTAAGAATGGAAGAACGCCGAAGTACGGAGTAACTCTTCGCCAAGCACGATAACCGGATCCGCGTGCTGCGGATCCGGTTATCGTCTCTTGAGTCAATTGGCTCATTTAGAACGTATGAATAAGTTCTTAACGAGTTCCTACTGCTGCTGCCCAGTTAGCTGCAACATAATCACTTGCTGCCTTTGACTGAGCGATGCTGAACACATTGATTGTGCCCTTCACGACAGGAAGTGCGGCTGCGAGCTTCTTATCGATCTGACCCTTGCTGAGGTAGTAATCCATGAGTACTGGACGTGATCCACCCTTAAGCCAAGCTGCCTGGCCGACTGCGGAGTAGACATATTCCATCCATAGACGTGCGCAAGCTGGGTGTGGAGCATCAGCGTTTACTGCCTGGTTGTAGTAAGAACCTACGATCTGGTTCGCTGGGATCCAGACCTTCCAAGTAACGCCCTTTGCTGCCATCTGAGTAACGATTGCAGCCTGGTTGTAATCCCAGTCGAAGACGACTGGAGTCTGGCCAGATGCGATTGTTGCAGGTGATGGGTCAACATTGATGAAGTTTCCTGCATCCTTGAGCTTCTTGAACCATGTAACACCAGCTGAGATGTCCTTTGTAGATCCACCGTTAAGAAGAGCTGCAAGAAGAACACCGTGAAGTGCCGCGTTAGCCTTCGTTGGATCTCCGTTGAGCGCTACCTTTCCAGCAAATGCTGGCTTGAGGAGATCATCGAGAGATGAAACTGAACCAAGTGATGAGTCATAACCAACGGCCATGTACCCGCCGTAATCCTTTGTCAAAGTTCCGTTTGGAGCCTTGAGAGCTGCTGGAATCTTGTCCCAGTTAATAACCTTGTATGGAGCAAGCATGTCAAGGTTTGCGTATGCAACAGATTGACCGAGGTCAAATACATCTGGAGCGCGCTTTGTGCCCTTAAGTTGAACAGCTGCATTGATTTCATCCTGTGAAGATCCGTTTGGATTTGCTTCATCAATCTTCACCTTGTACTTGGCCTTGAAACCAGAAATGATTTCACCATAGTTCGCCCAATCGTGTGGATCGGCGATGATGTTGAGCTGGCCTTCTTTCTTGCACGCAGCAGCGAGTGCGTTAATTCCACCGACATCAGCTGCTGTAACGGCAGCTGCTGGCTTAATGGCCGCAGATGAAGCTGTTGATGAAAACGCCGGAATCGCGAGTGCGAATAGCACTGAGAGCGAAACAGCCGACGTAGTGAGTTTCTTAGACTTCACTAATTCCTCCATTTATCGAGATGAATGTTTACCTTGCTGTTCTTTGGGTCACCCTGAGGGGGGCTCACCGAACACTCGTAATCTATACGCGTCACCCCCCCTCGTCTATGGCTTTCGGGGAGGATTTATGAGGAAAGTGAGAGTTTCACCCCGTGGAAATGTGGAGTAAATCTGCTATTCAGGCAGAGTTTGCCTCAACCGGTTGTTGAGTGTTCGCCTTCAATTCGACGAAGAGAGCCGGTTTAATTCTGCGGTAGCCAGCCGGAGAGATCGCCGCTACACGTGCAGAGCTGATCCTCGGCGAATGGAGCGAGCGCCTCTTTAATATGTTCTCCGCAGCCAGCCCACGTGGCCTTTCCGCACTTATCGCAACGAACTGCACTACACATTCTCTCTCCCCTTACTTCTTGCCGAATAACTTAGCAAAAAAACCAGGCTCCTTAGGATCATTTGCGTGACCCTGGCAACGATCCGCTTTAGAAATCCCCTTCATCACCTGATCCACATGCTGACCACAGCCTGACCATGATGCCTTGCCGCACTTGCGGCATGTTGTGCGTGAGCACATCTCTATCTCTTCTCTCTTAGTAGTTGGAATCAAATACCATTGTTATGAGTGGCTTGCGGGAGAACTGCTCCATGTGGCATATCCGCCATCGAGATTGATTGCCTCATAGCCCCATTCGCGCAAGAGGCGGGTTGCGGCGTGACCACGCTGGCCAACTTGGCAAGTGACAAGAAGTTTTCCTGTTGGAATTTCTTCACGCCGTTCACGCATCTCGTCAATGGGAATGTTGATTGCACCGAGAAGTGTTCCGCGTGCGACTTCACCAGATGTACGAACATCGACGATTGAATATCCAGATTGAACCAACCCTTCGACATCGCTCCACTGTGCCGTTGGGGTGAGCCCAGAGAGAACATTCTCTGCCATGTATCCCAACATGTTGACGGGATCTTTCGCAGAACCAAATGGTGGTGCGTAGGCGAGTTCCAGATCGGCAAGCTCAGGCGCAGTGAGCCCAGATCGCATTGCGGTAGCGATTACATCGATTCGCTTATCGACGCCATCGCGACCCACTCCTTGCACACCAAGAATTCGACCATCTGCTGGCGAGACGAGCAATTTCAAAGACATCCCTTGCGCGCCTGGGTAGTAACCGGCATGAGAAGCAGGATGAGAGTGAATCGCAACAAAAGATCGCCCTGCAGCTTTCAACCGCTTCTCATTCCAGCCAGATGTAGCGATTGCTAAATCAAAAACTTTAACGATTGCAGTGCCCTGTGCATTTACTTCTCTAGTTGCTCGGCCAGAAATGTGATCAGCAACTACTCGACCATGACGATTTGCGATATTGGCAAGAGGCACAAGTGATGCGCTCTCATCAAGAGCATCAATCTTCTCGGCAGCATCCCCAATTGCATAGATATCAGGATCGCTCGTGAGATGTGAACCATTGACCTTTATTCCACCACGCGTGCCAATCTCCAGGCCGGACTCTTTTGCCAGACCAATCTCAGGCTTTACGCCAATCGCGAGAATGACAATCTCTGCCGGGAGATGAAGGCCATTCGCGAGCGTGACCGAGTTCTCTTCGATGGATGCAGCTGCAGAGCCGAAGTGAAGAGAAATTCCTTTCGCCGTGAGTTCGCTGGCTACCAGGCTCGCCATCTCCGGATCTAACGGCGCTAAGACTTGATTGGTTGCTTCAACAATCGAAGTTGCGATCCCTTTGTGAACGAGGTTCTCAGCAATTTCCACGCCGATGAATCCTCCGCCAATAACAACTGCTGTCTTTGGTGTTCGACCGACGGCGGATGCAATCGCTTCAACATCTTCGATATTTCTTAATGTGAGAGTGCGCTCAATCCCAGGGATTGCTGGCCTAATTGGTGCTGCACCAGGACTAAGGATTAACTTGTCATACTCGAGGTCATACTCGGAGTTCATCGACTTCACGTGAATCAGTTTTGCAGCACGATTAATAGCCGTTACTTCTACGCCCACCCGAACATCTAGTCGGAAGCGCTTATTGAGGCTATCCGGCGTTTGCAGAAGTAGCGCTGATTCGTTCTCGATTACCCCACCTACAAAATAAGGCAGCCCGCAATTTGCATACGAGACGTGACCGCTCTTTTCAAGTACGACAATTTCGACATCTGCATTCAATCGACGAAGTCGAGCTGCAGCAGACATGCCACCCGCTACTCCACCAACAACTACAACACGTTTCATTTACTTTGTAACCAGTGTCATGCTATTCATCGTCCAGTCAATAACTCCACCCTTGAGGTTATAGATGCTCTTGAAGCCATCTTGAACCATCAGCGCCGATGCTTGGCCAGATCGATTACCACTTCTGCAATATATGGCGTAGCTCTTCGTCTTATCGAGCGCATTGATATCTGCCTCGAAGTGGCCGGATTCCCAATCAATATTTATAGCACCTTCAATATGACCAGAGGCAAATTCTGCTGGCGTACGTACATCTACGCGGATGATTGATTTATCGGCAATCTTCTCTGCGAAAGCGGAGACTCCGAGATTTTTAACATCTCCGCCGCCGCTACCGCATCCAGTGAGGAAGAGCGCTGATATTGAGAGGACTGCAATGAGTTTTTTCATTTTTCACGCCAAACTTAGAAATAGTTTTTGAAGTTTCTGACTTACCGCTTCGGAGTTCTGCTTGCCCTCAAGCAAGCACTCCTTCAAGCTGGAGGATATTAGGGTAAAGGCCGCAGTATTGATGGCTTTACTCACTGCCGACATCTGCATAACGATATCTTCACAGTTTCGGCCCTCCTCCAGCATGCGCGCTACTGCACCAAGTTGGCCTTGAGCGCGATTCACTCGCTTGATAATTGCCGCTAATTGCTCTTCATCCGTGAGGATGTGGCTTGGGCTCGCCTTTGCTGCCACGTTCTACCTCTTCTCCATTGGGTGATGACCTTTTCGGATCATCTTCACCATCTTCAGATTAATCGAGAGAAAGCGCCAAAGCTGAATAAGCACGTTCTTCCGCGCACGAAGCGTCTTCTCCGTTGGAAGTGGCGCGTGTGCGATGCTCTCCATGGGATTTTCCATCTCTCCTCCTATTCCGGAATCAAGAACCAGCCGAAGCGGCCCTTTGCCTTATAAATAAACATGTAATGAAGCAATAGCTTGATCCAGTGACCAGCAAGGCCAATCTCACCGTAAGTATCTGCAAGACTTCGACCCGTATTCGGATATGCAATGTAATCAGGAACCACGGGGAACATTGTCATAGAGGCCGCGCTTCCTTTACGCAGACCTGATCCGGCAGATGCGACGCAAGCTGCACCCATATCAGCCATCGAAGCAGTAGGAAGTTCTGTTGCGGGGCCGTGCTTGATTATCTCGGCAATACTTAAAATCGAGAGTTTCCCCATGATGCCTGATGGCATACCGGTTCGAGGTGGAGATGGCGCAACAAGAGTTCCCTTAGGGCTCTTGCGCGGCTTTGAGATTTGATGAGGTGGCGCAAATGCAATTCCCACAGCATAAATATTTGGATAGAGCGGATTTTGATATGTCTTCGGCCAATCCGATGCCAGCCACTCTTCGTAAGGCTTACCGGAGTAATCGGCATCCACCTTCATAAATCCACTTGCAGCAAAGAGTTGATCAGAAATTTCATTTCCTGATTTATCAAAAGCCTGCAAGTCCACTCCCCTAAAAGGTGGGAGCAACATTGCAAAGTCGAAGTTCAACGTGCCTTCGGTTCCGTCGACTAACTCGTAGTGAATCATTCCGGCTTCAACCTTCGAGACGTGTGCGCCGAGAATGGCTTTAATGTTTCGCTCCCGGAAGAGAGATTCCGTCCACATTTTGCTCGAGGTCTGAAAGCCCTGCTGAGAGAAGATCATTCCTCCGACGCCAAAATCACCGAGTTCATATTCATTGGTGATGTAGTAGATCTCGGCGAGATCACGCACCCCCGCCTGTACAAGTTCGTGCTCAACGTTGAAGGTGTACTCAAATGCAGCGCCTTCACAGGTACATGTGCCATGGCCCACGCCAATTGCAAAAGTTTGACGCTTTCCAGATTTCATCAGAGCGATGCTCTCTTTAAGCGTCTTTGCGGCTTCAATGGCATGCCCATAGGTACATACCGACACCGTGTGGCCATCTGGGCCAAGGCCCGGTGTTGCCGCGAAATTCAATTTTGGACCAGTAGCGTTTACTAGAAAGTCGTACTCAATCTTCTCTACTATCCCTGCCTTTTCGGCAGTCGTGTAGCTCACTTGAACGAATCCGCGAGTTATTTCGTTGTCGCCCTCGGGATGAATGCTTTG
>CANGCW010000059.1 GCA_947452525.1 Actinomycetota bacterium | reverse complement strand
TCGGGATTTAGCCGTGGATAGTCTCTAACCAGGTATTGCGATAGACATCTGTCTGGATATCAACGCAGACATCAATGCGTGGCGCATGAGTATGTGCATCATCGCGTTCGAAGAATGAGCGGCGATCAACAGCAGTCTGTCCACGGTTAGGACCAAAGGTTGTATCAACGACGAGAGCGAGGCTCTCTGTTGTAGCAAGCTCTGGCTTGAGAGCGGTAAGCACTGCGCCGTAATCGCCGAGAGTTACATCATGGCCCATCTGCTTGATGAAGTTGCTGATGAGTCGACCTGCAAATGTCGAACAAGTCTCGCCACGGGCGATGAGCTCTTGAGCAATCTTCTCGGTGACAAGTGGCTTCATGAAGACATCGAGGCCGTACATGGTGATTGGGACACCGCTGTTGAAGACAACCGCTGCAGCTTCAGGATCGTGCCAGACGTTGAACTCAGCTGTTGCCGTTGCGTTGCCGCCGCTAGCTGAGCCACCCATGATGACGAGGCGTTCGATCTTCTTCGCTGTCTCTGGGAAAGAGCGTAGGAAGAGAGCAATGTTGGTAAGTGGTGCGAGTGGAACCAATGTGACTGGGCCATCGGCGCCTTCGATGAGATCGCGGAGCAGGATGACTGCAGGGCGAGGATCGAGTTGGCGAGTTGAATCAGGTGTTCCTAGATCGCCAAGGCCATCTGCGCCGTGGACCATCTCTGCGTAACGTGGCTCATCGATCAGTGGACGAGTAGCACCTGCGGAGACCGGAATATCTTTTGCGCCAGCTGCATCCAGGACCTTCATGGTGTTCTTGATGACCTTAGGAAGGCTGGTATTTCCATCTACACATGTAACGCCGAGGAGGTTAATCTCTGGATGGCGCGCAGCAAAGAGAAGCGCAAATGCATCATCAATACCGGTATCAACGTCGAGGATTAAATTTTTCATTCCCGTACCTTACTTTCTATTTGTTGCGTAGATGGATTCGTAGCCGCGGAGTGAGAATGTTGGACGACGCACTGGCGTACCGACGATCTCAAGGTTAGGGAAGCGCTTAAAGAGTGCAGGTAACGAGATGCCCATCTCTAGCCGAGCAAGTGGGCCTCCAAGACAGAAGTGGATTCCTGCGCCAAATCCGATATGAGGATTTGGATCGCGGGTGATATCCATCTGATCTGCGTTCTCGAAGACCTCTTCATCGCGGTTTGCACTACCAAGGAGGCTGACAATCTTCTGCCCCTTCTTGATTTCAACTCCACCGATCTCGGTATCTGCGGTTGCGGTGCGGTCGAAGAAGTGAAGTGGTGCATCGATGCGAAGGAACTCTTCAATAGCGGTCTCTGCGACCTCATCGGGGCGGCTCTTTAAGATCTCCCATTGATCTGGGTTCTCCCAAGCTGCGACCATTCCATTACCAAAGCCATTGACGCTTGCTTCGTGTCCAGCGTTGAGGAGAAGTACGCAGGTAGCGATGAGCTCCTGTGTATTTAACTTCTCTCCAGCCTCTTCAACGCGTGCAAGGTCTGTAATGAGATCCGTTCCGGGATTAGCTTTACGTTCAAGCATCAGGCCGTGGACATAATCTGCGAACTCCTTCGCCGCCTGCTTTGCCTCATTTTGTTGCTCTACAGATGGTCCAACTTCATACATCTTCACAATCGCTTGTGACCATGGTCGAAGAAGATGCTCATCATTTGTTGGGAACCCGAGCAGCGCAGCAATGACCTTTACTGGGAGTGGCTCTGCGTAATCAGCGATGATGTCGAAGTTCTCGCCGCGTGCGAGCTTTGCCTCGATATCGTTCAGGAGCTCCTCTGTTAACGCTTCGATCTGTGGGCGAAGTGATTCAATCTTATTGCGATTAAAGGCCTTTGCGACGAGTGAGCGAAGGCGGGTGTGCTTTGGCGGTTCGCTATCGAGAATAGAGTCAGAGTGAAGCCAGTTGAAGTCGTGCCAATCATCTTCCGGCTTCTTCGGAATAAAGATACGACCAAGTGACTTGTTACGCAGAACATCATTTGCATCGCGATGTTTCGCTGCAAGAAACATTCCAAGCTCTTCATGCCAAATTGGTTTGCCGTGGGCTCGGAGCTCTTTCAGCGCTGGGTATGGATTAGCGATAAATACTGGATCCTTGAAATCAATTGCCATTTTTGAGCTCCTTATATGCTGGCTTGATCTGGTTTTCTGCAATATCTAGACGTTCTTCTGGAGATATAAAGGCAGCGCCAATTGCATTGAGTGCTACATCCTCAAGATCGCTCAGTGACCAGTTATGCGCCTTAACGATCTCTTCCGCCTCACGGACCATGGATGTGCGACTCATCAAACGGTTATCGGTATTGAGAGTGACTGCAAAGCCAAGGCGTTTGAGTTCGCCAACCGGATGCTCGGCATAACTTGCTGCAGCACCTGTTTGAAGATTGGAGGTTGGCGCAATTTCGAGCACGATCTGGCGGTCATGAATCTCTTCTGCAAGTGGGGAGAGAACCCCATCCTTGATGTCATCGATGATGCGGACTCCGTGACCAATGCGGAGCGCGTGGCATTCGTGCAGTGCGCGAGCGATGGAGTCAACGCCATCTGCTTCACCTGCGTGAATTGTGAAAGGCATATCGTTCTCGCGAAGCAGGTTAAATGCATCGAGGTGATCGGTTGGTGGGAAGCCCTTCTCTGGACCTGCAATATCGAAGCCACCGACTCCATCGTTACGCATCGCAATTGCGAGCTCGGCGACTTCACGGGTTAGGTGGTTCTGTCGCATGCCGCAGAGAATCGCATTGACCCGAATCTTTTTACCTAACTTCTTCGCTTCAGCAACGCCCTCGGCATACCCATCAAGATGTGCCTCAACGACTTCGCGAAGTGAGAGACCCTTCTGCGTGAAGAGTTCTGGCGCTCCACGGAATTCTGCATATACGACGCCTGCGAGTGCGTTATCAATAACCGCTTCTCGAGCAACGCGGATAATCTGTTCCCGTGTCTGCATCAGCGCAATAGTGTGTGTAAACGTTTCCAGGTAGCGCACAAGAGAACCAGAATTACAGGATGCCTCATACCAATCAGCGAGCTTCTCGGCGTCAGTGAAAGGGAGAGATGTGTAACCGCACTCTTGCGCCATCTCAATCATGGAAGAGGCGCGAAGACCGCCATCAACGTGATCGTGGAGCAGAACTTTTGGTGCAGCTTCAATCAGCGAACGATCGATCATTTAAGGTTTTCTGGTCCGAATGCCCAAGGCAACATATCTGACATCTTCTCTGGACCATCTGCTGTCATGAGAAGCATCTCTGCTCCGCCGTGCTCGAAGAGAAGTTGGCGACACCGACCGCATGGTGCGAGATAGTTACCCGCTGCATCAACACAGACGACTGCGATGAGTCGGCCACCACCTGTGCGTGCTAATTCCGAGACGAGTCCGCACTCTGCACAGAGTCCGAGTCCGTAGCTTGCATTCTCAACATTGCATCCGGAGACGAGGCGACCATCATCGACGAGCGCTGCAACGCCGACCGGAAATTTCGAATACGGCGAATATGAACGAAGCATCGCTGACTTTGCGAGTTCGTGGATCTCATTCCAGTTGATATTCATTGCTGGCGAGTTTATTTCAGTTCAGCGGGGTGGTCTAGCCCCCACCGTTGCCACCGCAATTGCAGCGGTCTCTGAACCTGCCTTCAAACTTGATGCAATATCTACTCCACTTGCCCAGGCGTTGATAAAGCCGGCAGCGAAGGCATCTCCAGCCCCAGTGGTATCAACGACCTTACTTGGCAGGGCCAGTACCTCAACGGGGTTATGGCCACGTTCGCAGGCGGTAGCGCCATCCTTGCCCCGCTTTATAACAGTTATTGGGACCTCGCTTGTAAGTGGGCTGAGGAAGTCAGCCTCCTCTTGATTCATGATGAGAAGGTCTACGTACTCCAACCACGAACTAATATCTTTCGTCTCAACCTCTTTCAGCGCACCAACGGTGCCTGGATCGAGGATGATGGGAATTCCAGAACTCTTTAACTTCTGCAACATCTTCGCTGTTTCACTTCGTGATTGTGGATCGATGAGTGGGTAACCAGAGACGAGAGCTACAGAGAAGTTTAGTGGCGGGAGATCGTCCGCCGAGAGTGTGGAGTTGATTGCCCAATCCGGAAACATCGTTCGCTCGCCATCAGGAGAGACGAGGATGATGACAGTACCCGTTGATCCTTCGAAGATGAGTGAAGAATGCTTTACGCCGTAGGAATCCAACTCCGCTAAGACGCTGGTGCCATATGCATCGGTGCCGACTCGAGCACAGAGATGAACATCAGCGCCAAGGTGGGCGAGCCATGTTGCGACATTCGCTGCTGCGCCACCACCATGTGTTGAAATTTTTGCCCGCGTATCTCCGCCGTAGTGGATATCACCCTGCAACTGCGCGATGACGTCGACCATGACGTTACCGATGCAGAGGACGCGGACGTTCGAAGACATATTTACTTAGCGGCGATCTGTACTGCGATCTCAGCAGCAAGCTTTGAATTCGCCTTGATAATCTCCACATTTACATCGAGGCTCTTGCCCTTACTCTCGCGATGGAAGAACTCGAGTAGGAATGGGGTGACAGCCTTTCCAATTATCTGGTTGCTATCTGCTGCAGCCAAGCCAGAGTTGAGAAGCTGCTCATGAAGTGAAGCATCAAGCTCCTCTTTTACTGGATTGGCAACAACGACCGCAGAGCCTTCCGTATGAGCAGGGAAGCGGTTGCGCCAGATTTCGGCGATCTCTGCGGCGCTATCAACGCGGTGTTCTAGCGTGTAGCCAGAGTCGGTGAGATAGAAGCCTGGGAATTTATGGGTGCCAAAGCCAAGAACGGGTATTGCCATCGTCTCTAGGCGCTCCAACGTTGCTGCGACATCGAGAATCGACTTAACACCAGCGCAGACGATAACGATCGGGGTGATGGAGAGAGCCGTGAGATCTGCTGATTCATCGAAGCCATCGCCGCGGTGAACTCCGCCGAGGCCGCCGGTTGCGAAGACTGAGATGCCTGCAATGTTTGCGATATGTGCGGTCGCTGCGACGGTCGTAGCAGCGCTCATCTTCTTGCTCATGATGACCGCCAGGTCGCGAGTAGATGCTTTGACTACTGAGGGATCATTTGCGATTCGTTCAACTTGTTCGCGCTCTAGTCCAATATGAATGGTGCCATCGATGAGTGCGATTGTTGCAGGAACCGCTCCGCCAGCACGAACTATCTCTTCCACCTCTAGTGCAACCTCTAAATTGCGCGGGCGTGGCAAGCCATGGCTGATGATCGTCGATTCGAGAGCAACAATTGGCCCATTCGCTTCTAAAGCTGCTTTTACTTCCCGAGAATACACAATTGAACTCATGCGAGAAGGTTACATCCTTACACCAGGTAGGAGAGGAAAGAGCATGCGATTGTAGAGCCGGCGGGGATGGGTTATCTTTAAGGATGCGCTCGATGCACCCAACGAAAGATGCACTAGTTAAGACAGTCGTAAAACTCTTGGAGAGTAAGACAATCGAAGAGGTCACCTCTGATCAAGTTCTAGATATCTCTGGAATTTCACGTGGTTCGCTCTATCACCACTTTGCAGATTTCTCTGAGCTAATTGAAGCAGCCCAGGTCTATCGCTTCGGCCAATTCGTAGATGCCTCGTGCGCAATGATTGAGAAGATTGTTACGACAGCGAAGAGTCGCGATGAGCTTCTGCAGAGACTTACGGATGTCACAATCACCACGCAGGCCGAGACGGCGAGAGATACCCGCAAAGAGCGAATAAATGCAATCGGAAAGGCCTTCAATCACCCTCGCATGCAAGAGCAATTGGGAGAGGTGCAAGAGCGGTTAACGAGCGCAATAGCCGATATCTACCGCGAAGCGTGCGAAAAGGGTTGGGGAAATAAGAACCTAGATCCACGCGCAGTCGCTGTGTTAATTCAGGCGTATACCGTAGGAAAATCCGTCGATGATTTCACGCCGAATAAAATGAGCCAAGATTCTTGGCACACATTGATTGGTGAAATCCTCAGCAAGGTCTTACTTCCTAACG
>CANGCW010000058.1 GCA_947452525.1 Actinomycetota bacterium | reverse complement strand
CCAGAAGCATTCTGAATCTGTGCAAGACCAAGCTTCTGTGCTGATGCGAAAGAAGCTTCCATGTAACCGATTGAGTAAGGAGTCTTCTTAATTAGAGCAGCAACGTTTGAAGAACCTGTTGCCGACTGGAAACGACCGAGGTTTCCAGCACCATTAATAGCTCCTGGGAATACTGAAGCGAATGAACCTGATGAAGCCTTAGTCCATACTGTTGGGAACTTCTTGATGAACATGTTTACAAGGTTCTGAGTTGAGCCAGATGAATCTGCGCGATAGATGACGCTGATCTTCTGGTTTGGAAGGGTGTAGTAACGCTTCACAGATGTTGTCTTTGCGACTACTGGTGAGCCCTTCGCATCCTTAACAACGTTTCCCTTTGCATCCTTCTTGAAGGTAACGACGTCTGATGTTGTGTTGTTATCGGCGACGATCTCAGGATCATTCCACATTGTTACATTGCCAGCGAAAATATCTGAAAGGGTCTTAGCTGATAAGTAAAGCTGCTTTGAAGAGTTCAAGTGGTAAGCAATAGCAAGTGGCGCAGCGACAACTGGGATGTGCACAATTGTGGACTTTGCTGGTGTGTAGGTTGCATCTGAGAAGTTGAAATTGCCGATTCCTGCATCAGCATTCTTGCGACCGGTTCCGGATCCGCCACCGCTGTAGGTAACAGTGTTTCCTGTTGCTGACTGCCAATCTGCCTTGCAAGCATCGATAAGTGGGCCGGCGAATGTTGAGCCTGCACCTGTGATTGATACGCCTGCGAAAGACGCTGTTGAAGCAAAGAGTGAGGTGACGATTGCAACTGATGCAATCTTCATTGAGCGTGAAAGCTTCATGTATTCCCTTTCATAAATCCTTGCGGATCGGTTATCTATTAACCTCTGTACGTAGCGAAATTAAAACACCCCCCGTAAAACGGAGGGTGTTAAATGTCTTAACGACTGATTGTGCTTGAGTGAACACTCGGTTAACGGCTTAGCCGAATCTGCCTGTGACGTAGTTCTCTGTGCGCTGATCGCGAGGGCGAGAGAAAATTTCATTGGTGTTACCAACTTCAATCATCTCGCCGGGGCCACCGTCGGAGAGGAAGAAGGCGGTGTAATCAGAGACGCGAGCTGCCTGCTGCATATTGTGTGTCACGATGATGATTGTCATCGATGACGATAGGTGTGAAATTGTCTCTTCCACCTTGAGCGTTGACCCTGGGTCAAGGGCAGAACAAGGCTCATCCATGAGGAGCACCTGAGGACGTACGGCCAGTGAACGGGCAATGCAGAGGCGTTGCTGTTGACCACCTGAGAGTGCGCCACCATAGGTATTGAGACGATCCTTCACTTCATTCCAGAGACCTGCGCGCTCGAGGCACTCTTGTAAAAGATCATCCTTATTTTCAACTTTGAGATTTGCCAGCTTCAAACCAGCAAGGACGTTCTCGGCAATAGTCATTGATGGGAATGGATTTGGCTTCTGGAAGACCATGCCAACCTTCAGGCGAATCTTTGTTACATCTACGCCTGGGTCATAGATGTCATGGCCATCAAGGAGAACCTGTCCTGCCATCGCAGCGGTTGGGATAAATTCGTGCATACGATTGAGGGTGCGAATAAAGGTTGACTTACCGCAGCCAGAAGGACCAATGAGTGCAGTGACGGTGCCGGCCCAGAAATCGAGTGAGACATCTTTCAGCACGTGCTTCTGGCCGAACCAAGCATGAATACCACGGGCCTCTAGGCCTACGCCTAGCGCCTTCTCCGACGGTTGGTGACCGCTTGCAATTCCAGCTAGTGAGCTTGTCTGAGTCTGAGTTTCCATCTCTGGCTTCTCTCTTTCTTCACTCATTTAGAGTTCCTTCTTCCACCTAAGAAACGTGCAAGTGCAAAGAGCACGAGCACAACAACTAGTAGTACCAAGATTCCAGTCCACGCGCGCTGGAATGACTCATCTGTTCCAGCACCGAAGCCCTTCCAAATATAGAACGGAAGCGTGCCCATTGGGCCGTTGAAGAGGTTCCAATTCGTTGTATCTCCACCGCCGGTGAGAAGAACAATTGGTGCAGTCTCGCCGGCAACTCGAGCAACGCCGAGGATCATTGCAGTCACAAGGCCGCTTCGCGCCGCCGGAAGAATAATCTTTTGAACTGTACGCCACTGCGTTCCGCCGAGCGCAAGGCCGGTCTCGCGCAGATCGTGAGGAATAAGCAAGAGGACTTCCTCTGCCGTTCGAGCAATCGTTGGAATCATCAATATTGCTAGTGCGAGCGATCCTTCAAATCCGTTGAATGTCTTTGTTACCGGATAGACAATTGCTGCGAGAATGAAAAGTCCGGCAACAATCGATGGAACGCCCGACATAGATTGAACTAGAAATTTAATTGGACGAGTGAACTTGCCCTGGATTTCAGTGAGATAAATTGCTGTGAGTAATCCAAGTGGGACTGCCACCACTAGTGCAGCGACAACAATAAGGATTGATCCGATGACGGCGTGTATAAGTCCGCCGTGGGTGAGAACTGGATCGGTGACGGATGCCGAGTGCATATCCTGCGTAAAGAGATTCCAATGCAGACCCTTATGTCCGCGAGACCACACGGTCCACAGAATGGAGACGATGGGAAGGAGTGCTATCGCCATTGAGAAATTCACAAGTGCGCGGAAGAGTGCATCAGAACCAGCTGATTTACCGCGCTGTGCACGAACGACGAGATAATCCAAAGCTGGATAGATAATCAGGAAGAGTCCGAGATAGGCAAGTTTGCCCTTAAGAGGCGTGATCGCGACTAGTGAGATATCAATAATTGCGGCGATGAAAATTACCGCAAAAACTTCTGCCCGTTGGCGAGGTGTTGCAAGCCAAGGTCGACGAGGCTCTGGAATTATTGATGAAGGGGTAGAGACCGTCGTCGTCATTATTTACCGCCCTTTGAAGTGCGTCGAACAATGATATTTGCAAGTGAGTTAACGATGAGTGTCGCGACGAAGAGTACGAGACCTGCTGCCATTAGCGCTTTGACTTCATCCGGTCCGGCTTCACCAAACTTCAATAGGATCATTGATGCAATATTTCCACCGGCACCAAGTAGAACATGCCAATTAACTTGATAAACAATATTTAGCACTGTGTAAACGGCAACGGTCTCACCCATTGCGCGACCTAGTCCGAGCATTGCGCTACCGATGATTCCACCTCGTGCATATGGAAATGCAACGGCCTTAATCATCCCGAGGCGAGTTGCGCCAAGGGCATAGGCAGCCTGTACGCGATCCAGCGGTGTTTGGGAGAAGATTTCACGGGAGATCGAGGTCACGATCGGAATAATCATGATGGCAAGAATAATTCCGGCAATAAATGGCGAGCGATCAAAGACCGGTGCTTCCATTTTGAAGAATGGAATCCATCCGAAGTAGAGATGAAGTAGCTTTGCGATGTACACGGCTGATGGCATCAAGACGAAAAATCCCCAAATACCGTAGAGGATTGATGGGAAGGCAGCCATCAGATCGACTACCGTGACCATAAACTTTTTTATGCGATCCGGTGCGTAAAAATTTAGGAAGAGCGCGGTCATCACTGATATTGGTACTGAGATTATGATTGCAATAGTTGAGCAGACGAGCGTTCCGATAAGCATGGCCGCGATGCCGAATTGCGAGTTCTTCAAATCCAGCGAGCCAGAGTCGTTTAGCGCTGCATTCCAGTTAGAGCCGGTAAGAAAATGAATGCCCTGAGAGTGCAATGTGTTGTAGCCCTGATAAAGAAGAAAGATAAAAATAAGTCCAAGGATGACTAGTGATGAGAGGCCACCACTTGTCACGACGGAACGAAAGATACGATCTGAGAGTCTTGGCTTGGTCGTTATCTCGCGCTTTGCGGGCAGCGCAGAGTTGAGGACGGTCTGGGACATGAGGCTAATCTTCGCGCCTCTAACCTGAATTGGGGGCATCGAAAAGTGAACAGCCGGTTAACTGGCTATGAAATAAATCGCCTTTCCCTCTCAAAGCTGGCTCTCCCCTATGCTTGCCACTATGGCGGTAGAGAATCCAAATCTGATCTGGGTCGATTGCGAGATGACCGGTCTTGACCTGACCAAGGATGTGCTCGTAGAGATTGCCGTCCTTGTGACCGACTCCCAATTGAACGTCCTTGGCGAGGGCGTTGACCTTGTCATTAAGGCGACGCAGGAGCAGCTGGATGGGATGAATGACTTCGTCCGTCAGATGCATACCGATAGCGGCCTTATCACTGAGATTCCGAAGGGCACCACTCTGGAAGAGGCGCAGAAGCAGATTCTTGAATATATAAATAAGTATGCCCCGGCTGCCGGAAAGTCACCGCTCGCGGGAAATTCCGTCTCCGTTGACCGCAACTTCATCGCCCGCGACCTGCCAGAGGTGAATGCCTACCTTCACTATCGCACCGTGGATGTCTCCTCCATCAAGGAGTTAGCCCGCCGCTGGTATCCAGGGGTCTACTTCAACGCCCCGAAGAAGACCGGCAACCACCGCGCACTCGGAGATATTCGGGACTCCATCGATGAACTCGATTATTACCGCTCAAAGATCTTCATTCCCGCCTAACTAGCGACTTCGCATGTAGCGGATTGGGTTAACCAATTTCCCTCGCCCCTTGTCGACACCGTACAATTCCCGCTACATGGTGGGCGTAGCTCAGCTGGTAGAGCACTCGGTTGTGGTCCGAGATGTCGCGGGTTCGAGCCCCGTCGCTCACCCCACTTTTATCTTGACCCTGACCCACCCTTCACATTGAGGGGTAGGCGGAGAACTGCAAGGAGCACCGTGCCAAATTCACTCATTTTCGATGTTGTTATCGAGATCCCTGCAGGTTCCCGTAATAAGTATGAGATCAACCATGACACCGGTGAGGTTCGTCTCGACCGCATGCTCTTCACAGCAACACGCTTCCCTCACGATTACGGTTTCGTAAAGAACACCCTCTCCCTCGATGGCGACCCGCTTGATGCGCTCGTCATGTTGGATGAGCCAACTTTTCCTGGCTGCGTAGTCTCATGCCGCGTTATTGGAATGTTCCGCATGACCGATGAGAAGGGTGGAGACGACAAGCTTCTCTGTGTCCCTGCTGGTGATGTGCGTAAATCAAATCTTCAAGATCTTGCAGATGTTCCAAAGTATGAACTCGCTGAAATTAAGCACTTCTTCGAGGTCTACAAGACGCTCGAGCCTGGCAAGGAAGTTCATGGCGGAGATTGGGTCGGCCACGACGCTGCAGAGCAAGAAATTAACGATTCATACGCACGCTATAAAGCCCACTAATTCAGATTGGTCTTAGACTCTACCCATGAGCATTGAGACCAATATCGAAGTAAAGCTAACAAACCGCGATCGCAAGAGTGCCTTCTTCCGCCTCATACTTGTTATCCCTATTGCAGTATGGGCCGGCACAATTACGAATTCCAGCATCTCCTTCAATAGCCTAGGCCTCATCTCAGGCTCTGTCGCACTCGCCCTGCTTTTTACGGGTATCTATCCGAGCTACCTGCTCACTTTTAATCATGCAATTCTTGAACTGCAGACTCGCATATCTGCATATGTATTTCTCTTGACTGATAAGTACCCAACGCTGGAGCGCAATGATGAGGTTTCAGTTATCTTCCCTGATATCAAGGGTGGGGCAACTCTGAGCCGCGGCAAGGCAATCGTTAAATGGATCCTCGTCCTCCCAGTCGTCATTGTCGGTGCGGTTTACGCAGTAGGCGGATTGGCAGTCGTTCTCTACGGCTGGTTCAGCATCCTCTTCACAGGCAACCTTCCAGAGTTCGCTGGCAAGTACATCTACGCCCTCATCTCCTTCTGGAATGAGATCGCCGGCTATGCCCTCGTCCTTGTAACGGACGAATATCCAGGCTTCGCCCTCGCGCTTTAAGAGGGAGTTTTACAGCCTAACTACCGCAGAAAAAGTCCTTTTGCAGGTGCTCGCGCACGCTGGTAGGGTCTGCCACTGCAGTAGTTAGTCCGGCGTGGTTAGCTCAGTTGGTAGAGCAGGTGACTCTTAATCACCGGGTCGGGGGTTCGAGT
>CANGCW010000057.1 GCA_947452525.1 Actinomycetota bacterium | reverse complement strand
TGCTTCGAGCACCTGAGCGATAGAGCGGATATGGCCGCGCGCATATGCTGGACCACCTGCTGCTTCAATGTCACCCGCTTCCAAGTCGCGGAGAACAGCAATATTAATTCGAGTCAGTTTTGCGATTTCTTCAAGAGAGTATCCAGATTCCTCGCGCATGCGAGCAAGCTCTCTGCCAAAGCAAGATGAATCGGACATGGATACCTCGAAATACTTTTTCGCTGACGCTCTGGGGATAGAGCGGCTGGGGATAAGGGTAAATCTCTTCTCGAGGGTTTTACAAGTCGGGGCCAAGCCCCTGCTCAACAGGCGGGGTTTTACCCGTTGCCTTGAATCTCTTCGAGCACATCAGGCATCTGCTCTGCGCTCAGGAGGACCTCACGAGCCTTAGAGCCCTGAGATGGGCCAACGATGTTGCGGCTCTCCATCAGATCCATCAAGCGACCGGCCTTTGCAAAGCCGACGCGCAACTTACGTTGCAACATTGATGTTGAACCGAATTGTGTGGAGACGACTAATTGAATCGCTTGAATCAAGAGATCCATATCATCGCCGATATCGCTCTCTATCACTTTGCTCGCAGCAGGTTTATTGAGATCAATGATGTAGTACGGCTGTGCTTGCGTCTTTACATGTGCAACGACTGCCTCAGATTCACGTTCTGAAACGTATGCACCTTGAATACGAACTGCTTTGCTCGCACCCATTGGAAGGAAGAGTCCATCTCCTTGGCCGACGAGTTTCTCTGCACCTGGGGAATCGAGAATGACGCGAGAGTCAGCAAGGCTCGATGTTGCGAATGAGAGACGTGAAGGAACGTTCGCCTTAATCAAACCAGTCACAACATCGACGCTTGGACGCTGTGTCGCGATAACCAAGTGGATACCCGCTGCGCGAGCGAGCTGTGTAATGCGGACGATGCTCTCTTCAACCTCACGTGCAGCGACCATCATCAGATCTGCAAGCTCATCAACGATAACGAGGAGGTATGGGTATGGTTCAAGAACGCGTTCGCTATCCACGGGAACCTTGACCTTGCCAGCCTTAACCGCTTTGTTGAAATCATCGATATGCCTAAAGCCGAATGTTGAGAGATCGTCGTAACGCTGATCCATCTCATGTACTACCCAAGCAAGAACATCTGCTGCCTTCTTAGGGTTTGTGATGATTGGAGCGATGAGGTGAGGAATACCTTCATAGGCGGTTAACTCAACGCGCTTTGGATCGATCATGACGAGGCGAACTTCATCAGGCGTTGCGCGCATCAAGATAGAGACAACGAGTGAGTTAATCATTGAAGACTTACCAGCACCTGTTGCACCTGCAACGAGAAGGTGAGGCATCTTCGCAAGGTTTGCACTAATGAATTCGCCTTCAACATCTTTGCCAAGTGCAATCACCATTGGATGGGTCTCAGATTGTGAAGCTGCAGAGCGGAGCACATCGCCAAGGTAGACAATCTCACGGTCGGTATTCGGAATTTCAATACCGACAGCCGACTTACCCGGGATGGGAGAGAGGATACGGACTTCGCTGCTTGCGACTGCGTAGGAGATATTCTTGCTAAGAGCGGTAATCGCTTCTACCTTTACAGCGGAGCCAAGCTCAACTTCATAGCGTGTGACCGTTGGTCCACGCATATATCCGGTGACTTTCGCATCAACGTTGAACTGTGCAAAGACCTGAGTAAGGGATGCGACGACAGTCTCGTTCGCCTTCGATTTACCCTTCGGTGGTGCTCCCACCTTGAGGAGATCGAGTGAAGGCAAGATATATGGACCAGTCGCACGAGGTGCTGCTGGTCGGGGTGCAACCTTCGGAGTTGGCGCTGTTGATGGATGCGGAGCAGAAGCAACCTTCGCAACTTCGACGGTGAACTCCTCGTCGAACTCCTCCTCATCAATTGGCTCTTCCTCTTCATGCACGAAGCCCTTAACGAGTGGGGTATCAAATGCTGGGGTCTCGCTGATTTCAAACTCTTCCTCATCGGATGCAAGAGAGTCGGTGACGCGATTCTTGCCCCAATGGGTAATTGCCTTGATTGTTGACGTCACCTTGGAGACCGGCGTTGCAGTAACAATCAAGAGACCAAAAAAGAAGATGATTAAGAGAATGGGCACCGCTACGAGGCTTGTTGCAAGATCAACGAGCGGTGTTGCAACGGCATAGCCGAGGCGCCCTCCCCCATGTTGAATTGCAGTCTTGCCGGTGTCATGGACAGATCCATTAAAGATATGTGCAAGACCTGTCGCGCTCATCAAAAGAAGGATGGTTCCGATCGTGATGCGACCGGTTGCTTTGCCATCATCTGGAGCTTTGAAGAGGCGGAATGCGAAGTAGAGAAAGATAAGTGGCGTAAGAATTGAGACGAACTGTCCGACCGCGCCATAGAGAATCGCATGCATCACATTTGTAATGGCGCCATTGACGTTGAGCCAAGTTCCAGCTGCGCTCATTAAAGCAAGGATGAGAACCAAGAATGCGAAACCATCGCGGTGGTGTGCTGGATCGAGATCCTTCGCACCGCGGAAGAGGTAGCGGATTGTCTTACCGAAGGCCTTAGCGATTGCACGCCAGGTAGAGACAAGTGCGCGGGCAACAACTCCCATCGGAGCAGACTTTGATGATGACTTCTTCTTTGAACGTGTTGCCACTGGCTTAAACCTCAATCACTACTGGAACAATCATCGGCTTTCTCCGATGTTCTTCGCCTACCCATGCACCGACAGTTCTTCTTACAATCTGTTGAAGTTGATGCGTCCCGTTAATACCGCCAGCAACCGCCTTAGCGAGAGCTGCCTCGATAATTCCCTTAACCTCATCGAAGAGCGCCTGATCCTCTGTAAATCCACGAGCGTGAATATCAGGTCCAGCGACGATCTTTCCACTCTGTGAATCGATAACGACGATGACAGAGATGAAGCCCTCTTCGCCCAAGATGGTGCGATCCTTCAAAGAGCTCTCGGTAATTTCACCAATCGTTGGACCGTCCACATAGACATAGCCAACTGGAATCGCGCCTGCAACATTTACCTGGCCTGCAGAAAGATCGATCACAATTCCATTTTCGACGACCACGGTATTTGAACGTGGAACACCGGTCTTAATCGCAAGATCGGCATTTGCTCGCATATGTCGCCATTCACCGTGAATTGGCATCACATTGCGTGGCTTCACGATGTTGTAGCAGTAGATCAACTCTCCAGCTGCTGCGTGGCCAGATACGTGAACCATCGCATTGCCCTTATGAATAACGTTCGCGCCAAAGCGTGTGAGTTCGTTAATGATGCGGAAGACCGAATTCTCATTCCCAGGAATCAAACTAGATGCAAGGATGACTGTGTCACCCTTGCCAACTTTGATTGCATGGTCGCCATAGGCCATACGTGAGAGCGCAGCGAGAGATTCGCCTTGTGATCCGGTGCAGATAAGAACAATCTTGTCGCCGTAATCTTCAATGTGTTTTGAATCAACAATCAAACCTTCAGGAACATTGAGGTATCCCAGCTCTTGCGCAATCTTCATATTGCGGACCATGGAGCGTCCGACGAAGGCAACCATTCGCTCGTGCGCATAGGCAATATCCAGGATCTGCTGGATACGGTGCACATGCGAAGAGAACGATGCAACGATGATGCGACCTGAGGTTGAATGGAAGAGGCGATCCAGCGTAGGCATGATTTCGCGCTCTGAAGTTGTGAAGCCAGGGACATCGGCATTTGTCGAGTCGACCATGAAGAGGTCAACGCCCTCTGTTCCGAGGCGAGCAAATGTTGCGAGGTCAGTGATGCGTCCATCGAGCGGAAGTTGATCCATCTTGAAATCGCCGGTATGAAGAACCACGCCAGCATCAGTCTTAATCGCGATAGCGAGCGCATCTGGAATCGAGTGATTTACTGCAACAAATTCAAGTGTGAATGGGCCGAAGCGTTGGACCATGCCCTCGCTTACCTCAACGAGAGGTGCGCCGATGCGACGTTCTTTCAACTTCTCGTTAGCTAGGGCAAGGGTCAACTTTGAACCAATAACAGGAATATCTGCGCGTTCTTTAAGTAAGAAAGGAAGTGCGCCGATATGGTCTTCGTGGCCATGTGTAAGAACGATTCCGACAACATCGTTCAGACGCTCGCGGATATAGGAGAAGTCAGGGAGGATGAGATCGATTCCCGGTGTGCTCTCATCAGGGAAGAGAACTCCGCAGTCCACGATAAGAAGTTCACCATCGAATTCAAAGACGGTCATATTGCGACCGATTTCACCGAGTCCGCCGAGTGCGACGATACGGAGCGTTCCGTCAGCTAGACGAGCAGGAGCTGGGATATCAGGATGCGGATGATTCATTATGGAAGTACGACTCCACCGGCGCGAAGATCTGCGTTGAGAGTAAGAATCTCGGCCGCAGTTGCTCTCACCAATGGGAGGCGGAGATCTCCACCAGGTAATCCAAGTAAGTCGAGTGCAGCTTTAGTAAGAATTGCACCCTGCGTTCTAAATGTTCCTTCAAAGACTGGAATCAGTTGCTGATGGATCTCGAGCGCACGATTCTGATCTCCGGCAAACCATGCATTGAGCATCGCCTTCAGCTCCGTACCGACGGTGTGACCGCAGACAGAGACGAAACCGACTGCACCGAGAGAGAGCAGAGCAAGATTGAGAATGTCATCGCCTGAGTAGACCGGAATTCCTGACTCAGCAATCACCTTTGAGGTCTTCGCAGGCTGACCCTTAGCATCCTTGAGTGCAACGATATTCTCGACCTCATTGAAGAGATCCAAGATTGTCTGTGATTCAATCTCAACGCCTGCACGACCAGGAATGTCGTACATCATGATGGGAGCGCTAACAGCTGCAGCAACGGTCTTGAAGTGAGCCTTGATGCCGGACTGAGGAGGCTTGTTGTAATACGGAGTGACAATGAGGAGGCCATCTGCGCCAGCTGCCACAGATTTCTTGGCCTGTTCAACTGTGTACGAGGTCTCGTTATCGCCAGCACCTGTTAGTACTTTGATGTGGGCAGGGACTGCCTCTTTCACTGCGCGAATGATGTCGAGCTTCTCGGAGGACTTTGTTGTTGGCGCCTCACCAGTTGTTCCATTGACGACGATTCCGTCGTGGCCATTAGCCACCAGATGTAAAGCTAACTTCTGGATACCATCAAAATCGACTTGGTCGAGAGCGTCTGCCTTAAACGGAGTCACCATCGCAGTGATCATGCGGCCAAATGGCGCAGCTATTGCAGTATGGGTACTCATGACGCCTAGAGTACCCGAATTAAGGGGCGATTCTCCCTGACTTCACGAATGCGCCGTAGGTTAATGGCATTAAACGAGCGAAATGCTCCTCCATCTTCTCGGCCACCATCTCAATTTCACGTTGAGGGTAGCTAGGGAAATGTGAGCCCTCGCGGGAGGTGCGCAGGGAGAGGAAGTTCATGAGCGCGCGAGCATTCATCGTTACATACATGGATGAGTAGAGCGTTACTGGAAGCACTGCGCGTGCGACTTCGCGGGCAACTCCTGCCGCAAGCATCTTCTGATAATTCTCGTATGCAAATGTGCATGAGGCTTTAATAGCAGCAACGGTGATCTCGTACTGCTCTGGTGTTCCCTCGATAAATTCGTAAGCACCAGTCTTGCCAATTTGAACGAGCTTGCGCTCTTTGCTCGGCACGTAGAAGACGGGGCGGAGTTCGCGATAGCGACCGCTCTCCTCGTTATAAGAGGCGATGCGATGGCGCATAAATTCACGGAAGACGAAGATTGGTGCAGAGACGAAGAAGGTCATGGATGTGTGCTCGAATGGCGAGCCATGGCGTTCGCGGGCGAGGTAGTTGATGAGACCCTCTGCTCGCGCAGGGTCAGTTCCAATGGAGTCGAGTGAGGTCTCGCCTGCGGTGGAGACGCGCGCTGCCCAGATGACATCCTCATCAGAGGCACTGGATTTCACCAATTCAACGGTCATATCCTCTTTAAATTGGATTGGAAACTCTTCGCTCATACCCCTGACCTTATCGAATGCTCCCATCCGAAGGTAGATTAGGGCAGAATGTCGGCGTGTCAGTGAAGCAGGACTCCCTCAGCGTCTCGCTGACAGTGGGTGCATATGGCTCCGCCTTCGGTGCGGCAAGTGTCGCCGCTCATTTCTCCGTCCTTCAGACAGTTCTC
>CANGCW010000056.1 GCA_947452525.1 Actinomycetota bacterium | reverse complement strand
GGTGAGGTTTCAATTGGAGAGTGAGTGGTCCAGGCCAGAACTTCTCAGCAAGAGTGGCGAACTCCTCATCAAAATCTGAAGAGAGTCCTCGCAGCGTCTTTGCGCTTCCTACAAAAACCTGAGTTGCGATGCCCGGCTCATCTCCACGTAGAAGATGAATCTCCTGGACAGCTGCATGAATAAAAGCATCAGCGGCATAGATGTAAGCGTTCTCTATGGGAAGGACTGCGATCTCGCCGCGGCGAATTGAGCCAACAACAATCTCGACTGACTCCTCGAAGTTCTCATCAGTCAGTTCTATAAATTCAGCCACGGGGTGATGGTAATTCAGATGTCGGTGGTGCGGAAATATCTGCAATCTGTTTCGCTAAATCCCCATCGACTCGAGCATGGATGACGGTGCCATCTTCTGTATAGCTCTCGCTGAGAATCTCGCCACGTTGGTGGATTGCTGAGACTAAGTCGCCGCGGTCAAATGGAATGGTCAGATTGACCTCGACCGCAGGGCGAGGCAGCGAACTCTCAATCGCTTTAACAAGCGTCTGAATTCCGAAACCAGTTCGAGCAGAGAAGGCGAAGGCGTTGCTCTCTTTACGAAGCAACTCCATCACAACCTCTGGCTTGGCGATATCAGCCTTATTCACCGCAATAATCTCGGCAATCTTTGCGCCGCCCACCTCATCGATGACCTGCCGCACTGCACGGATCTGTTCCATCGGATCGGGATGTGAGCCATCCACCACGTGGACAAGAAGATCTGCCTCAGCTACCTCTTCGAGTGTGGATTTAAATGCTTCAACGAGTTGGTGTGGGAGGTGGCGAACAAATCCCACTGTGTCAGAGAGAGTGAAGACGCGACCATCCGTTGTGCGAGTCTGTCGCGTCGTTGGATCGAGGGTTGCAAAGAGTGCATTCTCGACGAGTACGCCAGCTCCGGTCAATTGATTCATCAACGATGACTTTCCAGCATTGGTGTACCCAACGATTGCAACGGAAGGCACATTGAAGCGATTTCGCTCTTGGCGCTTTGTATCGCGAGCAACCTTCATCTCTTTCAGATCTTTACGGAGCTTTGCCATCTTGTCATTAATGCGACGACGGTCAGTCTCAATCTTCGTCTCACCGGGACCACGTCCACCAATTCCACCTGCCTGGCGAGAGAGTGAATCACCCCAACCGCGAAGGCGCGGAAGGAGGTAAGTCATCTGCGCCAGTTCTACCTGCGCTTTACCTTCGCGTGACTTTGCATGTTGAGCGAAGATATCGAGGATGAGTGCGGTGCGGTCAATGACCTTAACCTTCACCTTTCCTTCCAGGGCGCGAAGCTGTGCAGGTGAGAGTTCACCATCGCAGACAACGGTATCGGCGCCTGTTGCAAGAACTACTTGGCGCAACTCTTCGACTTTGCCAGAACCAATATAAGTAGATGGATCAGCGCGATCGCGCCGTTGCATGAGGCCATCCATGACCTGCGATCCTGCAGTTTCTGCGAGTGCGCTCAGCTCTTTGAGCGAGTTTTCCGCATCGTGAAGAGTGCCCTCGGTCCAAACGCCTACGAGTACAACTTTCTCCAAACGGAGTTGGCGATATTCAGCATCATTAACGTCTTGGAGTTCCGTAGAGAGACCATGTACGCGCTTAAGCGCTTGGCGGTCCTGTAGATCTTGCTGTCCGCCTTCATCAAAATCAGAGTTGTCATACTCAGCTGCGACCTCCGCTGATTCACGCAGAAGTTGTTCAATATCAAGATCTAGTGGATCGCTCATAGATACTCATCGAGTTGTACATCATTCATGATTACCGCTGGTCCAATAAGAGTTGCATTGCTATGTCCATCAATCTCTACGACGAGGCGTCCACCGGGTGGATTGATGACCCAACGGGATGGAAGCGGTTTCTTCGCCGCGACGGATGCAGCGAGAGCGACAGCGCATGTTCCGGTTCCGCAGGATTGAGTCTCGCCACTTCCCCGCTCATGAACACGCATCGCAAGTTCACCGTTCTCAAGAGTTCGTACGAATTCAACGTTGACGCCATCGGGATATTCATCAGCAGGTTCAACGTGAGGTGCCTCAAGAAGTGCACCTGCATCTGCAAGGTCATCAACAAAGACGACTGCGTGGGGGTTACCTACATTGATGTTGTAACCAGTCCAGCTCTTATCTCCGACCGTAACTTCAATCTCGCCGTAGATCTCTTCGACCTTACCCATGTTGACGGAGATATCACCATCACGAGGAACGGCGAGGTAGCGCATCCCTGCACGAGTATTGATTGGGAAGATTCCTTCACCTTGTAGATCTCGCTCAACGATGTAGCGAGCCATAACGCGAATTCCATTGCCACACATCTCCGCGAGCGAGCCATCGCTATTGCGGTAATCCATAAACCACTTGCCACCGCGCTTCTTGATGATGATGACGCCATCAGCGCCTTGACGATCAGAACTCATGGCGCCGCTCTCGCGGTTGCAGATTCGCGCAATCTGCTCGGGGGCGAGGTCGACCGCATCTTCAACATCCTCAATCAGGATGAAGTCGTTATGGGTGCCGTGACCGTAGGTGCCTCTCATGCTTTGATAATAGAGCCTAAGACCGCTTCGACGTGATTTGCACCAGTCGGGAGCCAGGTGATCCGCTCATCCCGCTTGAACCAGGTATCTTGGCGGCGGACATATTGGCGAGTTGCAACCTTTGTCGCCTCTTTCGCTACATCTTCAGTGATCTGACCTGATGCCATCGCAAGGATCTGGGCGTAGCCGATAGCGGCTTGTGCGGTGCGCCCCTCAAGGATTCCATCGCGAACGAGATCGCGAACTTCTTCGACAAAACCCAACTCCCACATCTTCTCAACGCGGGCGTTGATCCGCTCATCGAGCCGTTCACGATCTGTCTCAATTGCGAAGTGAAACGCGCCTGGATATTTCGATGAACCTTCACGCGGCAGGTTGGCAGTGTAAGGCTTGCCAGTAATCTCAATAACTTCAAGGGCGCGAATAACGCGGCGGATATTCTCAACCGGAATCGCAACGGCTGCGGCGGGATCACGTTCTGCCAATCGTGCATGCATCACTGCATTTCCTTCAGCGAGCGCCTCGACCTCTAACCGTGCTCGGACCTCTGGACTGGTATCTGGAAAGTTGAGATCATCGAGAACCGATTTGATGTAGAGCCCAGTGCCGCCAACAAGGATGACATCTTTACCCGCAGCGGTGAGCTCATCAATCTTTGCCCGAGCACGTTCTTGGTACCACGAGACCGTCACATCGTTCTTTACCTCTACGAGGCTCAGCATGTGATGAGGAATTCCCTCTTGCTCTTCCAGCGTTAACTTCGCCGTTCCAATATCCATGCCCTTGTAGAGCTGCATGGAGTCTGCACTCACAATCTCGGCATGCAACTTATGCGCAAGCCCCACTGCGAGAGCGCTCTTACCTGAAGCAGTAGCGCCACCAATAACAATCAGAGTCATGAACCGCTAATCTCTTTCAAGCGAGCCAGGGTCGGCATGCCGAGTGCGATGGCTGAGGTGCCAGCATCAGTTCTGCAAGCCGTCGCCTCGCCACCACGAGTCGTACGCAGACCGTGAATATCGTCAGCAATCATAAAGTTAGGTGATGCACTTGTAATGGTTGCCGAGACAATATCACCGGCGCGCGCACCATCCACTTTGGGAAGATGCACTAATCGAAAGTCTGGAAGGCGTCCAGTCATACGATCATCGACCTCGGTAATCAGAATTTCATATCCCTTACCAATGGAGTCGGTGTTAATCTCTCCAGAAATCTCTTGCTGCAGTGCGTGGAGCGTTGTGTAGCGCTTCGCCATCGTTGCATCATCAATCTGATCTGGCATAGTCGCAGCCGGCGTGCCAGGTCTCCGCGAATACTGGAATGTGTAGGCAGCGGTAAAGCGTGCTTTGCGGACGATATCGAGAGTCTCCTTGAAATCTTCATCGCTCTCGCCAGGGAATCCAACGATGATATCGGTTGTGATTCCTGCCTCAGGAATTGCAGCACGTACCCGTTCAATGATTCCCATATAACGCTCGCGGCGATACGAACGACGCATCTCAGCAAGAACCTTATTCGAACCAGATTGCAGTGGCATATGAAGATGCGGCATAACTGTTGGGGTCTGCGCCATCGCCTCTATTACATCATCTGTGAAATCTCGTGGGTGCGGTGACATAAAGCGAAGACGTTCTAACCCTTCGATACTTCCCACTTCACGGAGTAGCGAGGCGAATGCCCCACGCTCTCCAAGCTCTACGCCATAAGCATTGACGTTCTGACCAAGGAGGGTGATCTCAACAACGCCCTCTGCAACGAGAGTGCGGGCCTCAGCAAGAATATCTTCGCGCTTGCGATCTCTCTCCATGCCGCGAAGTGATGGAACGATGCAGAAGGTGCAAGTGTTATTACATCCAACAGAGATGGAGAGCCAAGCACTAAATGCTGATTGGCGATGGGAAGGTAACGTTGATGGGAAATGTTCGAGAGATTCTTTAATTTCAATCTGAGCCTCTTCTTCGATACGCGCACGCTCAAGGAGAGTGGGAAGAGAACCCATATTGTGAGTGCCGAAGACGACATCGACATACGGTGCGCGGCGCTGAATCTCATCTTGATCCTTCTGCGCCATACATCCACCGATTGCGATCTGAAACTCTGGATTGCTCTTCTTAAAGGGCGCTAGAAAGCTGAGGCGTCCATAGAGCTTATTGTCGGCATTCTCGCGGACCGCACATGTATTAAAGACAACGAGATCGGGTTCATCTCCCTCAAGAGTCTGAACGTAGCCAGCATCAAGAAGCAGACCAGTTATGCGTTCTGTATCGTGCGCGTTCATCTGACAGCCGTAAGTCTCTACGACGAAGGAACGAGCGCTCATCCTGCAATCTTACTGCTCTGGTGGAGCCTCAAGTTCGGCGATGATCCGCGCGGTTAAGCCGTGCGAGAAGCCCTTACGAGCGAGGACGCCACTAATTCTGCGATAGATAACATCTCGTTCTAGGTGTGAGCAGGAGCGGTACTTCTTCTCCGCAAGTTCAAAGGCGATCCGATATTCGGCATCATCATCGATAGCAATCGTGACCTCATCGATGATGTCTTGTGCAACGCCCTTAGTACGCAGCTCTGATGCAATTGTTCTACGACTCAACTTCTTCTGACGCTGACGAGATTCGCGCCAGAGCTGAGCAAATTCAAGATCATTAAGCAGGCCCTGTAGCTCAAGTGAGTCAAGGACCGCTTCGCAGATATCGCTCTCAAAGCCACGTTTCTGGAGGAGGGAATCAATCTCAGCCCTACTCCGAGCGCGGGGTGCCAGTGAATAGAGCGCCACTGTCATCGCGTCGGAGTAAGGGTCTGCGATTACATCTTTACTAATGTTAGAACTCAACCTCTGCTGTCGCCTCATCTACTGCTGCGATGAGAGCTGGATCAACTGCAACAGGTGTGAAGTGCTCACGGATCTGTCGCTCGATATCGTTCGAGAGATCAGGATTATCAATCAAGAAGACGCGAGCGTTCTCTTTACCCTGACCGAGTTGATCACTGTTGTAGGTATACCAAGCGCCAGACTTCTTAACGATGCCGAGCTCCACACCGAGGTCGATAAGGCTGCCCTCACGTGAGATACCTGTTCCGTAGATGATGTCAAACTCTGCCTGCTTGAAGGGTGGAGCCATCTTGTTCTTCACAACTTTGACGCGAGTACGGTTACCGACAGCCTCTTGGCCATCCTTCAAAGTCTCAATACGGCGGACATCCATACGGATAGAGGCGTAGAACTTGAGCGCCTTTCCACCGGTAGTTGTCTCAGGTGTTCCGAAGAAGACACCGATCTTGTCGCGGAGCTGGTTGATAAAGATCGCTGTTGTATTTGATTGGTGAAGTGCGCCAGTGATCTTTCGGAGCGCCTGTGACATCAGGCGTGCCTGGAGACCCATATGTGAATCACCCATCTCGCCCTCAATTTCAGCGCGAGGAACAAGTGCTGCAACGGAGTCAACGACGACGATATCAAGTGCGCCGGAGCGAACCAACATATCCATAATTTCAAGTGCTTGCTCACCGGTATCTGGCTGTGAGACCAGGAGTGCATCGATATCTACGCCGAGCTTACGCGCATACTCTGGATCGAGCGCATGCTCTGCATCGATAAATGCAGCGATGCCGCCATTGCGCTGTGCATTTGCAATCGCATGGAGTGCAACAGTTGT
>CANGCW010000055.1 GCA_947452525.1 Actinomycetota bacterium | reverse complement strand
ATGGGTAGACTTTGACCATGATGGATCAAGAGACGTTGGACCGCATTCGAGGCTATCGCAAGACTTACGGGGCGATGTTGGTCTCCTCTCTTCTTAGCCTCCTCGCTTCACTCGTTCTCTCTGTTGAGGCAATCGACCTCGCAAAGAATCCTGCTTCCAAGTTCACCTGTGATATCAATGCCGTCGTCTCCTGCGGCAAGGTGGCGCGAGCGTGGCAGGCAAACTTGCTCGGCTTCCCTAACTCCTTCCTTGGCCTGATATGCGAGCCAGTTGTTGTCGCAGTCGCGGTTGCTGGGCTCGGACTCGTGATGTTCCCCAAGTGGTTCATGCGCACCGCGCTCGTTGTCTACGGCGCTGGGTTGATCTTCGCATTCTGGTTGCTCTCACAATCATTCTTCGTCATCAAAGCTTTCTGCCCTTGGTGCCTCTTGGTTACTGTCTCAACGGTTACCGTCTTCTCCACAATGCTCCGGATTAATATCAAGGAGAACACCTGGAACCTTTCAGAAGAGAAGTTTGAGAAGTTGAATAACTTCTTGGATAAGGGCTGGGGTCGCATCATTTACATCGGGATCTATTGCGCGCTCTTCCTCGCAATCCTCTTCAAGTACGGCCACTCGCTCCTGCCTGGTTAATTCCCATAATGATCAGAAGTGCAAGTGAGGACGACCGCGATGCTGTAATTGCCCTATGGGAGTCCGCAGGTTTAACTCGTCCGTGGAATGACCCAATCGAAGATTTCAACCGTGCGATCAACGGTGTGACGAGTGAAATATTTATCTCGGAAGAGAACTACATCGCACATGGAACTGTGATGTGTGGTTATGACGGACATCGTGGCTGGATCTACTACTTGGCTGTCGCAGAGTCGGAACGCGGCAAGGGCATTGGGACTTCACTCTTGGAAAAGTGCGAAGAGTGGCTCGCTTCCATTGGAGCTCCGAAGATTCTTCTGATGGTTCGAACTTCCAACGTCGCCGTACAGGAGTTCTACTCGAAGGCGGGTTATACGGTGGAGGAGACGAGCGTGATGGGTAAGTTTCTCCCCAAGTAATATGGCTAGACTTACCTCAGAATTACATAGGAATCTCAAGAAGCGGTGACAGGAGTTAAACGGTGAAGGCTGACCCGAAGGTACAGAACCTGCTGATTGAGTTGCAGAAAATTGATATCCAAGTAACGCAGGCGAAGGCGAAGCTCGCCAACCTCCCAGAGCATGAGCAGATCAAGGCTGTGCAGGCACGCTTGGCAGATGGCGCTGTAGAACTGAAGGTCGTTGAGACCGAGCTTGAAGACGTCTCCATCGATTTGCGCCGTAGCGAGCTTGAGGTCGAGCAGGTTGCTGATCGCATTAATAAAGATGAGAAGCGACTTTCTTCAGGCCAAGGCTCACCGAAGGAGCTTGAGCAGACTCAGCACGAGATCGTTAGCCTCAATAAGCGTAAGTCTGAACTTGAAGAGCTTGAACTCGAGATTATGGTCCGCCACGAGGCGGTAACAAAGCGCCTTGATGAGCTGAAGAATGACGAAATCGGACTTCATAAAATTGAACTCGAGCTCAATATCCGCGTCGAGAATGCCAAGGCTGAGACTGCAGCCACGCTCGAACAATTGCAGGGGGAGCGCGCCGCACTCCTTCCTAAGATCGATGCCCCACTCATCGACCTCTACGAGAAGATTCGCGTCAATGGAGCAGGGGTAGGTGCAGCTCTGCTCGTCGGAAACAAGTGCGACGGTTGCCACCTAGAAATCAACACAACTGAACTCATGCGCATTAAAGAGTTGGAAGCCGATGAAGTGCTCCGCTGCGAGGAGTGTCGTCGAATTCTGGTCCGCATCTAATGGCGCGCCACTTCACCATTACCGCTGATGGTGGATCTCGAGGAAATCCAGGACCTGCTGCCTACGGCGCAGTGATCTCGGAAAACGGAAAAGTCATTCACGAACTTTTTGAGACGATCGGCGTCGCAACGAACAATGTCGCTGAGTACAGCGGATTGCTTGCTGGGCTACAGATGGTGCATTCTCTGGATGCAGAAGCAACGGTTGATGTGGCGATGGATTCCAAACTTGTTGTTGAGCAGATGTCAGGTCGTTGGCAGATCAAGCATGAAGCGATGCGCGATTTAGCAAAGCAGGTGCGTGCAGCGCATCCGGCATCGCTCGTTAAGTACAAGTGGATTCCGCGGGAAGAGAATTCACATGCCGACCGTTTGGCCAACAAGGCACTCGATGGTGAAGTCGCTATCGACTTCTTGCATAACGAGCAACGCGCGAACTTTGAGAAAGAGCTAACGCAGAAGAATTTTCTTCATGAGCGTTTAACATCAGAAGAAGTTCCGACAACTATTTATTTGGTTCGACATGGAGAGACTCCTTTAACTCCGGATAGAAAGTTCTCCGGGGCTGGGGGTTCCGATCCCGCGTTAACAGTGAAGGGGCTAGCGCAGGCACAGGCGATTGCGGTTGAACTTGCTTCACGTAAACCCGATGTACTACTCGCCTCACCTATGCGTAGAACAATTCAGACGGCGCAGGCGCTGAGTGATGCATGCGGTGTGCCGTATGAAATAGATGAAGAGTGGATTGAAGCGAGCTTTGGAACATGGGACGGCCGCTCACCTTCTGAAATTAAGCAAGATCTTCCTGATGAGTTTGAGCAATGGGTAAGCGATATCTATTACTCGCAAGGCGGGGGAGAGTCCTACGGCGATGTTGTTGATCGCATCCGCATCGCAATTGAAAATATAGCGAAGCGTTTCCCTGGAAAGAAAGTCGCAATCGCAACACATAACGTGGTAACGAAAGCTGCCGCAGTGATTGCGATGAACGCACCGGCCGAATCAATTTTCCACATTGATGTGCTGCCATGCAGCATCACCACCATTAACGTCTGGCCATCAGATGGCTTAACGGCACTTCGATCTCTCAGTGAGCGCTCCACGCTGTAACTCTTTACATCCTCACTGCAGATAGATTTTTATTGCGGAAGTTCTCAACTGAGCGTCTTTCTGTATAACGGCTGAGTAAGTCCGGACATCCTCCGAGGGAAAACCCCTGCTTAAAACGATTTCATGAGGGCTACCTCGTAAAATTCACACGTATGTAAAACGGAGGTCTCGGGAGCCTCGCGGGTTCAATTAGAATGAGCCACTTACTCAGGGCTGAGGGGTTAACCCCTCACAGACCCGTTCGCGGAGCAGGATGAAAGGAGCGATGCCGAGTGACTCTCTTTGGGCATCGTCTTACTCTTCCTCGCCGCCGGATCGCGGTTCTTCTTACCTTATTTTTAACTCTCGGTTTCATTCAAACTGCGCAAGCAACCCACCTTCGTGGCGCGGTTGGCGTAGCTTCATACAATCCGACGACGAAGAAGGTCACACTCACCTCAACCATGGTGGAGCGTAAGGATGCCTGCGCAACAAATTTCACCGGACTCTGTACCTTCTTCGCATTCCCAACGATCATTCAAATCAACCGAACCACCGGCGCCGAGGTTGGAAAGATCACGACCTGTTCTGCGCAGAACACAACACTCCCTACGTCGCCAACTTCATCACCAGCACCTAGCACCGCGCCTTCCGTAAACTCGTCTTACTTCGATACAACTTCTGAACCCTTATACAATATTTTTACAACAGTTTTCATTATTGATGTCTCGTGTGCTCAGTTCAATCCGAACTACGACTACGCATTCGCTCAAACCGGCTCAAACCGAATTGGTGGAATCAAAAACACCACAAACCAGGTCATCGAATTCGAAACCCGCCTCCGTATCGATGGACAGAACGCGACAACCTCTCCGTACTACAACGTCGGATATATGACGAACGTTGCCTACGACACAGATCCAACTCATTCGTTCACTACAAACCTCAACGCACTCGACATGGCAGGCCACTCGGTCACTTACTCATTGGTAACAGACCAGACCAACGGAACATCCAACGGGTTGGGCGGTTACGGTGCCTCCAAGATTCCGTGTTCATCTTTCAATACCTCAACCGGTCTCTTTACGATCAGCGCAGGTCTCTGTGCCGCTGGCGAGAACTACGTCACCGCATTCTCTGGTGGAACTGCAGCTACACCTATCTATTATGTATTGAAGACAAAGGCCGTTGATGCATACGGTCAGTTCACTACTCGAGACGTTCTGCTATCCATTGCTAGCCCAAGCAACACAACGCCAACGATTACTCGCTCACCTCTCTCGCCATCAATCCAGCTTGTCGCGGGCCAGACCACGGTTATTACCTACACAGCGGGCGATGTTGATGCGAACCAGACTCTGATCTTCTCAACGAATGCATTGCCTTCTTGGGCGACTTTCAGTCAGGCAACTCAGACGATCTCATCCGGTGGCCCTCAGGTACGTACCGCAACGCTGACGCTCTCACCGCCGGCATCACTCGCCTCCGCCGCTCTCTCCATCCAAGTTTCAGTAACTGACGGAGCAAACCCAACCAGCGCTAGCTTCTTCTCGCTCAGCGCGACGAATACCCTCGCGATCTCACTGGGTAGTGGACTCTTGCCTCCTGATGCAACCGGAACGCCAACCGTCACCGGAACTGGCTCGTCGACTCTTTTTGCGACTTTCACCCAGCCAACATCGGGTGGAACAGTTGCTACATATACGGTCTATGCCGTTCCGGCGGGGCAACCCTTTGGTAGCGCAGGCTCAATCGCTGGCACTCCTTGCACTGCCCCAACTACTTCATGCACAGTCGCGGGCGTAGATCCCAATGTGATTTACCAGGTCTACATCGTTTCAACCAACGCAGCGGGTACTGCGACATCCGCACCAAGCGTGCTCACCATCCCGGTCCTGACGATGACCTATCCAACGACGACGCTCACAGTTGGAACTGCCTATGCAGCTTCGATTGACCCTGTTATTAGCTCGGGAGCAGCGATTGTCTCCTACTCGCTCTCAGCTCCTCTTCCTGCTGGCCTGACTTTTAACAGTACAACCGGCGCCATCACCGGAACCCCCACGCAGGTCGCTTCAACAATTTCCTACACGATAACCGGTACTTCTGCGGCGGGCGCGACGGCTTCAACCACCTTCCAATTGACCGTCTCACCGGCGACAAACCAGACCCAGACAATCACCTTCCCATCCATTGGCACGATTTACCGCGTCGCTTCTGCGCCAACGGCACCTTTTGCGGGTGGTGGGCTGCTCGGTGCCTATTCCTCAAGCGGCCTTCCCATTACTTATTCAATGTCGAATACATCGATCACTACCTCAAGTTCGTATTGCCAGCTCTATACCGATTCGCTCGGCCATACCTTTATCTACTACGTAAGAAACTCATCGAACACCAATACTTCGACTTGCAACGTTTATGCCTTTCAGGCGGGCGGAACGATAAACGGCAAGTCATATAGCGCGGCGACAAATAATCCAGCAACTATCGCAGTTACGGTAAATAGAAACTCGAGCCCAACCATCGCGATCCCGGCTGCAACGATTGCACCTTCAACCGTGCTTCGTTACTACCTGACTGCGGCGCTTCCATCTGCTCCACTCACTTACACGGTAGGCAGTAGCAACTCGTGGAACTTTTGTACCGTCTCACCTTCACTCCCATCTGGTGTGAGCTGGAACTCGAATACTTGCAACATTTATGGAACAGCAGGCGTTCTTTTGGACACCACTACCTACACAATTTCACTCACAAACGTCACTGGAACTCAGACCCTCACATTCCGTATGCAGATTGTGCTCAACCCAAACCCCGTCACGCTGACTACATCTTCTCCGCTCTACGTTGGCAGCGTTGAGACACCAACCGCAACAATTGTTAGCGGGCTCAATAACATCGTCTACTCGACAGCGAGTTCCTCATCAATCTGTACGGTCGATGCGGTCACCGGCCGGGTAACCCCCGCGAATGTTCTCTCAAACCAGAACTGTCTTGTAACTGCGACATCGGTCGGTAGTGGCAAGTGGGATACGGGAACAACAACTAACACAGTTCAAGTCTCGCCGCTCCCCGCTCCGATCCCGGCTTCGACACCACTGAGTGCGACAGTTGCGGCCATGTCTGCAAACACCAGTATTTGGACGCTTCCTGCCAATACGGGAGGACCAGCGACTTCTTATGGCCTCTACACGATGAGTTCCGCCAACGCGATAGATACAACAGTTGCGTTTACAGGCGCTGCAACAACTCGTTCAGTCAGCGCCTTGAGCACTTCAAGTGGCGTTGCAACATGGACTACATCGGGATCGGCCACTTTCTATGTCGGT
>CANGCW010000054.1 GCA_947452525.1 Actinomycetota bacterium | reverse complement strand
TTCCTCGGAGATGGCGAGACAGATGAGCCAGAGTCACTCGGTGCAATCAGCATCGCAGCACGCGAGAAGCTAGATAACCTCACTTTTGTTATTAACTGTAACTTGCAACGCCTCGATGGCCCAGTCCGCGGCAATGGAAAGATCATTCAAGAACTTGAGTCAATCTTCCGTGGCGCAGGTTGGAATGTCATCAAGGTTATCTGGGGTCGTGGTTGGGATGAACTTCTCGCTAAGGATACAGAGGGTGCACTCGTTCAATTAATGAACAACACTCCTGATGGAGATTTCCAGACATTTAAGGCAGAGAGTGGCGCATATGTCCGCGAACACTTCTTCGGTCGCGACCCACGCACAGCAGCGATGGTTGCTGATTGGAGCGATGATGAGATCTGGGCGCTACGTCGCGGCGGCCATGATTACAAGAAGCTGTATGCCGCATATAAGAAGTCAATGGAGCCATCAGGTCGCCCAACTGTCATTCTTGCAAAGACTGTGAAGGGCTGGACTCTCGGTTCACACTTCGAGGCGCGTAACTCAACGCACCAAATGAAGAAGATGACGCATGAAGATCTCGTCAACTTTAAGAATACGTTGAAGCTTCCTATTGCTGATGAACTCATCGATGCGAAGTTGCCTCCATACTTCCACCCTGGCGTTGAATCACCAGAGTTCAAGTATGCAATGGAGCGTCGCAATTCATTGGGTGGAAGCATTCCTTCTCGCAATGCAATCTCACGCCCATTGGCACAACCTCCTGTTGAGACATACGAATCGGTAGCTCGCGGATCAGGTGCGCAGCAGGTTGCAACGACAATGGCATTTGTTCGCCTCTTGAAGGATCTCATTAAGGCTCCTGAGATTGGCCCACGCTTTGTGCCGATCATCCCTGATGAGGCGCGTACCTTCGGTATGGATTCCCTCTTCCCATCGATGAAGATCTACTCCCCTCTCGGTCAGACATATACATCTGTTGACCGCGAGTTGATGCTCTCCTACAAGGAGTCAACATCGGGTGTAATCCTTCATGAAGGTATCAATGAGGCAGGTTCGACCGCTTCATTCACCGCAGTAGGAACCTCATACTCGACTCATAACGAGCCAATGATTCCTATTTACATCTTCTACTCCATGTTCGGATTCCAACGCACAGGCGATGCCTTCTGGGCAGCATCAGATCAGATGGCTCGCGGCTTCGTAATCGGTGCAACAGCTGGTCGCACAACACTCAACGGTGAAGGTCTCCAACACGAAGATGGCCACTCACATCTTCTTGCTGCAACCAACCCAGCTGTTGTTGCATACGATCCAGCATTCGCTTTCGAATTAGGTCATATCGTGCGCGATGGTCTACGTCGTATGTATGGCGAGAACAGCGAGAACGTTTATTACTACCTCACCGTCTATAACGAGCCGATCCTTCAGCCGGCAGAGCCAGCAACCTTGGATGTCGAAGGTCTGCTTCGCGGTATCTATCTCTACTCACCAGCGTCCAAGGGAAAGAAGGAGGCGCAGATTCTCGCCTCTGGTATCTCCATGCAATGGGCTCTCAAGGCGCAAGAACTCCTTGAGAAGGAGTGGGGCGTTAGCGCAAGTGTCTGGTCGGTTACATCGTGGAATGAACTTCGTCGCGATGGCCTTGCAGTTGACCGTCATAACTTGGTCAATCCAGATGAGAAGAAGCGCGCTTTTGTCTCGAAGAAGCTTGAGGGACGTGGTGGCCCAGTCATCGCAGTCAGCGACTTCATGCGCGCCGTTCAAGACCAGATTTCACCTTGGGTTGAGCAACCATTCGTCTCACTCGGTACAGATGGCTTCGGAATGTCAGATACTCGCGGCGCACTTCGTCGCCACTTCATGGTCGATGCGGAATCCATTGTGGTCGCAACCCTTGCCAAACTCGTGGAAACAGGAGAGATTAAGGGCAAGGTACTGAAGGAAGCGCTCCAGAAGTACCGCATCCATGATGTAAAGGCTGCAGACCCAGGAAATACAGAAGGATCCGGATGATTACTCGCTTTCCAGTAGTAGATATCGCCCCGACGATTTACTTCGGGGGTGAATTTCTACCTGCGAAAGCGATTGTGAATGAAGTAGTTCCGGTCTCTGCCACAATCTTTCGTGAAGGACATGACTCCTTCACCGCTGAGGTAGTTCTCTTCAACGCTGCCGGGAAAGAAAGTGCACGCTCAGCGATGCGAGAGATCTGGCCTGGTACAGATCGTTATGAAGGATCTGTACGACCAACTTCCCTCGGGCTCTGGCACTTCGCCATTGAGGTGAAGGATGCAAAGGGCATCACCTCAACATCTGAGAAGTTTGCAATTAAAGTTGAATGCGATCGCGCACTCGTCGGCTCTTGGTACGAATTCTTTCCGCGAAGCGAAGGCGCGATCAAAAAGGCGGATGGCTCAATTCAGAGCGGAACATTTAAGACCGCAACCGCCTCTCTCGCTCGGGTAGCGGAGATGGGCTTCGACGTTCTCTATATTCCACCTATCCACCCGATCGGTGTTGATTTCCGTAAGGGCAAGAACAACTCAACGACATGCGAACCAGGCGATCCTGGAGTGCCGTGGGGTATTGGTGGCGCAGCAGGTGGCCATGATGCAGTTAACCCAGAACTTGGCACGCTTGAGGATTTCAAGGCTTTCGTCGCAGCAGCGGCCAAGTTAAAGATTGATGTCGCACTCGACTTAGCGTTGCAGTGCTCCCCTAACCATCCATGGGTGACGGATCACGAAGAGTGGTTTACCAAGCGTGCCGATGGAACTATCGCTTACGCGGAGAATCCACCGAAGAAGTATCAGGATATCTATCCGATTAACTTCGATAATGATTACCAGGGCCTCCTTGCTGAAGTCCTACGCATCGTTCGCCACTGGATTGCAACCGGTGTCACCATCTTCCGCGTTGATAACCCGCATACCAAGCCAGTGCATTTCTGGCAGGAGCTCATTGGCGTCATCAATAAAGAGCGCCCTGACATTGTCTTTCTTGCTGAGGCATTTACCCGCCCAGCGATGATGCACTCACTCGGGAAGGCTGGCTTCCAACAGTCATATACATATTTCACATGGCGCACGACAAAGGATGAATTAACTGCTTACGGAACAGAGGTAACTAAGGAGACAGCAGCCTTCTTCCGCCCGAACTTCTGGGTTAACACTCCAGATATCTTGCCTCACCACTTGCAGAGCGGTAATCCTGCGATCTTCGCACTCCGCGCAGTGCTCGCATCCACGATGACTCCTTCTTGGGGAATGTATGCAGGATATGAACTCTATGAACATATCCCAGTGCGGGAAGGCGCTGAGGAGTATCGCGATTCTGAGAAGTATGAGATCCGCGTACGCGATTGGGAGAAGGCGAAGAAGAACGGGCTAACTCTCGCTCCATTCATCGCGACCCTCAATAAGATTCGTAATGAGAATGTGGCGCTCCAACGCCTCCGTAACCTTGAGTTCCATCCAACAGATTCCGATCAACTGATTGCGTATAGCAAGCGCGAGGGAGATAACCTCCTACTCGTTGTGGTGAACCTGGATCCAACGCGTGCTCAAGAGTCCACAGTGCATTGGAATCTCCACTCACTTGGTATCACGAACGAGGTCTTTGATGTGGAAGACCTACTCTTAGGTGAGAAGTACAGCTGGTCTACTCATACATTTGTCCGTCTCGATCCAACTCGCCCCGTCGGTCGCGTTGCGCATATCTGTAAAGTGAAGATCTGATGAGCATCTTCAAGAAACTCTTTCAAAGCGGGACGAACCACAAGGTCGAGGCTCAATTTCCACCGGCAGGATATTTAAATCCGCACTCCACTCTCGGTGAAGTCGACCTTTATCTCATAGGTGAAGGTCGCCACGAGAAGTTGTGGCAGGTTCTTGGTGCACATGTGAAGCGCACCCCCTCAGGTGATCTTCTCGGAACAGCATTCTCTGTCTGGGCACCAAATGCACGGAACGTCAGCCTCATCGGCGATCACAACTTTTGGGATAAGGGAACTCATCCCATGATTCCGCTGGGCGGCAACGGCATCTGGGAGATCTTCATCCCTGATGTTGGCCCTGGCTCAAAATATAAGTTTGCAATTCAGATTGGCGATGGGCGTTGGATTGATCACGCAGATCCAATCGCACAAGCGACAGAAGTTCCACCTCATACCGCTTCTATCGTCTATGAATCCGGCTACACCTGGGATGATGCAAAGTGGATGGAGGCGCGTAAGAACTTCCAGCCATGGAAATCTGCAGTAACCGTCTACGAAGTGCATCTCGGTTCATGGCGTCCAGGTCTTTCATACAAAGAGCTCGCTGATCAACTCGTTGAATACCTCAAGGTTGAGGGCTTCACCCATGTTGAGTTCTTGCCCGTGATGGAGCATCCATTCGGTGGCTCATGGGGTTACCAAGTCACTTCATTCTTCGCACCTACATCTCGCTTTGGTTCACCTGATGAATTTAAATTCCTCGTCGATGCACTGCATGCCGCGGGTATTGGCGTCATCCTCGATTGGGTCCCGGCCCACTTCCCCAAGGACGAATGGGCGCTCGCACGCTTCGATGGCACAGCTCTTTACGAGCATGAGGATCCACGCCTAGGTGAGCACCCGGACTGGGGCACACTCATCTTCAACTATGGCCGCAATGAGGTCCGTAACTTCGTTGTTGCAAGCGCCCTCTACTGGCTCGTTGAATTTCATATCGATGGAATCCGCGTTGATGCCGTCGCATCGATGCTCTACCTCGACTACTCACGTAAAGAGGGCGAATGGTTGCCGAATAAGTTCGGTGGTCGTGAGAACCTAGAGGCGGTCACGCTTCTTCAAGAGGTAACAGCTACTGCTTATCGCGAAGCTCCTGGCATCATGATGCTCGCTGAGGAGTCAACAGCATGGGGCGGCGTCACTAAGCCAACCTCAGAGAATGGCCTCGGCTTCGGCTTTAAGTGGAATATGGGCTGGATGCACGACACCCTTGAGTACATCAAGCACGAGCCAATCCACCGCATGTATCACCACAACGAAATTACCTTCTCAATTCTCTATGCATGGAGTGAGAACTTCATGCTTCCGCTTAGCCACGATGAAGTTGTTCATGGCAAGGGTTCACTCCTCTCCAAGATCCCCGGCGATCGCTGGCAGCAATTTGCAACGCTCCGTGCTCTCTATGGATTTATGTGGGCGCACCCTGGCAAGAAGCTGCTCTTTATGGGTTGCGAGTTCGGCCAGAATGATGAGTGGAGTGAATCAAAGTCACTCGATTGGCATCTCACAGATCATGACGACCACCGTGGAGTTCAGCGCGCCGTCGCAACGATGAATATGACCTACAAGAACGAGGCTGCGCTCTGGGAGCAGGATTGCTCACCTGCAGGATTTACCTGGATCGTCAATAACGATGGTGCCGGAAATACTCTCGCTTTCTCTCGCTGGTCTGAGAACGGCGATTGCCTCGTCTCCATCACCAACTTCTCCCCTACAGTGCACGAGCGTTACGGATTAACTCTCCCTAAGGCCGGCATATGGTGTGAACTCCTCAACACTGACTCCATAGAGTTTGGTGGAAGTGGCGTAACAAATGGGGAGATCAAAGTCCTGCAAGGCGAAGAGGTTCATCTTCGCGTTCCACCGCTGGCAACGGTCTGGCTCAAGCTCGTTTAACGAGTACGAGTGCTGCTTACTAATCCTGACATTCTCGCTAAGAGAATGAGGAATATCGCTGGAATGGCCATCGCCAAGGTGATGGACGTTGCCTGTGCAATCCATGCCATCGCTACCTTCAAGATAAAGAAGGCAATGGTATTGAGCATTGCCAGTTGAGCAACGATTACTCCGCCAGAGAGCGAAGACTTCGCGTTGAGAATAGTCGTAAGAATCGGGGCGAGGATGGAAGAGCCGAGTCCACCGACGAAGAAGGCAAGCACGGTTAGAGCAATTGCTAGAGCTCTGTGCTGGCCAACAATCGCCTTTGCGATTTGCGAGAGCGAGAGGAAACCAACTCCACTGAGGAAGCAACCTAATGTGAACCAGAAGCGCTCTGGACGAATCTTGGTGAGGCGGTGCGCGTTGAGACGACCTAGAATCATTGCAAACATGAAGGCGATATAACTTAGCGTCGCTATTGAATCACTTGCGCCCATATCCTCTTTTGTCATCAGCGATGACCAATCGTTCGAGCAGGCTTCGAGGAAGATAGCGAGAGTTGAAGCAATGATGAAGAGGTATCCCTCTTTGATGAAAATTTTAAGAGTTGCAACACCCACCGATGGCGTCTCCTCCGGAGAGCTCTCGCTTCCGTCGACAAAGACATCGGTTAATTTATGAATCGAAATCTGAGTGAGCACCCAGATGATGGGCATCAAGACATCTATGTGCCAAGCAAGTGATACTCGACCAGCAAGAAATGCGCCAAGGATTGCAGTTAGTAGCGCACCTGCGCTCCACGTTCCATGCATGCGTGGGAGAAAGGATTCACCACTCAACGTCTGGCGATGTA
>CANGCW010000053.1 GCA_947452525.1 Actinomycetota bacterium | reverse complement strand
GCGCCAAAGAGCGCTTCGAGTGAATCGGCGAGCATCGAATTCTTATCGCGACCGCCAGTGACCTCTTCGCCGCGACCGATAAAGAGGAATTTTCCTACGCCAATTGATCGAGCGACATCGGCAAGTGCGCGTGAATTGACAACGCCTGCGCGGAGTGGAGATAACTGACTCTCTTCAAACTCTGGATAGCGATGAAAGAGTTCAGATGTAATAAGTAAACCAAGTACAGAATCACCTAAGAATTCAAGGCGCTCATTTGTGGGTAGGCCACCGGACTCATAAGCATATGAGCGATGAGTTAAAGCAAGGCGGAGCAGTTCTTCATCAACTGTAACCCCAAGTGCACTCTGGAGTTCAGTAAAGTCAGAGCTCAGATCAGACCTCGACTACCTGACGACGGTTGTATGTACCGCAGGTTGGGCACGCTGTGTGCTGCAACTTTGGTGACTGGCAATTCTGGCAAGCCGCAACAGCTGCAGGGGTTGTCTTCCACGAGCTACGACGAGTACGTGTGCGTGAGCGCGACATCTTTCGCTTTGGGACTGGCATGGCCTTGCCTTTCATAAATGAGCCTCGAGGAGAACCTGGGCTCAGGTGTACAGGGGTGAAGTATCCCCTAGGTGGTGGTCAATTCACAAACTGAGGTTACTTCTCCTCAAGCTCCTTCTGGAGCTTCTCAAGTCCGGCCCAGCGGATATCGCCCTTCGGGTGAGCGCTCTCGCCATGGTCATCGGGGAGTTCCTCCCACTTCACGCCGCAATCTGGGCAGAGGCCGAGACAATCTGGGCGGCAGAGTGGGTTGAGCGGAAGGTTAAGAATGAGGGCGTCGCGGACAGGTAGTTCGAGGTCGATCTCATCCCCCTCCATCATGAGGCTGTCATCCTCACCGAGCTCCTCAGGAACCGAACTCTTAGATCGAGATGGACGGCTCGCTTGGTAGTAGAAGAGTTCAGTAAATGATTGATCAATATCCTCTTCGACCGGCTCCAGGCAGCGGGTACATTCGCCGTGAGCAGTTGCGCGAACCTCAGCGGTAGCAAGGACGCCTTCGGAGACAGCTGAGATCGTTAAATCAATCTCAATCGGACGGGTTGGATCGATCTTAAAGAGAGGTAGACCGAAATCTTCTGGTGCATCGATATTTAACTCAAACTCGCGCATCTCGCCCGCGCGACGAGGTAGGTCAGCGCAATTAAAGAGAAAGGGTGATTTCTTAATACTCACCGTCTTACTCTGCAAGTTCTGAGAGTTGGCTCTTATCTTCATTCCCCTGGAGCTTGTCGCGTCCACGTTGAATGACATCAAGAGTCTTATTTAATACAACTTCAAGTGTTGCGAGCCGGCCATCAATATATGTCTCTATCTCTTCGCGCTCTTGGCGGGATTGCTCCTCAACTTCATCAAGGATTCGCGCTGCCTCGCGTCGAGCTTCGGTAACGATTTGCGTCTGCTCAATCATGAGCGAGACCTCTTCCCGAGCCGCCGCAATGATTGCGTCAGCAGATTTGCGAGCCTCTTCCAAGATCGCATCGCGCTCAGCAAGGAGTGATTGTGCAGAAGCAAGATCACTTGGAAGTGCTTGAGCTGCTTGGCCAAGGATGGTGAGCATCTCGCCGCGATGGATAACAGCGCTCGCTGAAAGGGGAACACCACGCGCCTCTTGCACTGCGGTGATTGCGCTCTGAATTCGCTCAACTACATTGATCTCGCTCATGCTAATTCTTTCCCTCTTCTCGTGACTGACTGAGGCGGACTAATAGTCGTTTCTGAATTGCGGGTGGAAGATAGCTAGAGATATCCCCGCCGAAGGATGCAATCTCTTTTACGAGTGAAGATGAGAGGAATGAGTGGGCCGGGGCGGTCGACATAAAGAGGGTCTCGATACCCTTCAACTGGTAATTGATCTGCGACATCTGCAGTTCATAATCAAAGTCAGATACAGCGCGAAGACCTTTAATAATGGAGCCAATCTTGTTCGACTCGCAGTAATCAACGAGTAGCCCACGCCATGAATCAACGCGAACATTCGGGTACTGCTCTGTTACTTCTTTAATCATCTCGAGGCGCTCTTCCACCGTGAAGAGGGAGTGCTTGGTCTGATTTACAAGAACTGCGATGACTACCTCGTCGAAGAGCGCACTTGCTCTTGCGATGATATCTAGATGCCCGTAGGTGATGGGATCAAAAGATCCTGGGCAGACAACGCGATTCACGCTTAAACCGTATCAGAGTATCCGCCGTAGTAGATACTTCCCTGTCCATACGAGCGCACTTTTACTTCTGCCATCGCGCGTGGGGATTGCGGCCAGGTGAATACCTTCCCCTTTGAATCTCGCTCGATTGCAACGAGGCCACGTGGTTGCAGGAGATCCCGCTCGATGATGAGCGTAAGCAATCGCTCGATTACTTCATTTGTCACGTTGTACGGTGGATCCATAAAGATAATGTCGTAGGCCGTTGAACCGTTGCTTGCTGGGCCGCTCTCCAGGAACTTCTCTGCGCTCTCGCGATAGACGTGACACTCAGCACTGCTTGGAACTGAAGCGAAATTTGCTCGCGCAACATCTGCAGTCTCTACATCTAACTCAACCGAGTGGACTTGAATCGCACCGCGCGAGAGCGCTTCAACTCCAACTGCGCCACTGCCTGCGAAGAGATCGAGAAAGCGAAGCCCCTCAATGGAACCGAACTCGGATTCCAAGGTGCTAAACAATCCCTCGCGCGCTCTATCGGAGGTTGGACGCACGCCATCGGAATGAGGAGATTTCAATTCTCGACCCTTTGCGACACCAGAAATAATTCTCATCGTTAGCCCTTCTCCATAAATTCTGACTCTTCTCGAGCCATGACAATCTCAATCTCGCGCGCAAGTAATGGGAACTTGAGTAATTCGGCATCTCGCTGAATGATCTCCATCGCTTCACTTCTTGCGTCAGCAATCAGATTCTCATGCTCGAGCACTCTCAGAAGTTTAAGGTGTGACTTCTTTCCAGATTGCACCGACCCAAGTACATCTCCCTCGCTTCGATGCTCTAAATCAATCTGTGCAAGTGCAAATCCGTCAGTGGTGGAGGCGACCGCGTTCAACCTCTCCATTGCAGGTGAGTCAGAGAGTGAAGATGAGATGAGAAGACAGAGTCCCTGTGCTCCCCCTCGACCTACGCGACCACGGAGCTGGTGAAGTTGAGAGACGCCAAAGCGATCTGCATCCATAATCACCATCATTGTTGCATTCGGAACATCGACGCCGACTTCGATGACCGTTGTCGAAACGAGTACGTCAATCTCGCCTCTTCCAAAGGCGAGCATCGTCTCCTCTTTCTCAATCGCAGGCAGACGTCCATGGAGAATTGCAACCTTCAAACCCTTCAACGGGCCGGTTGCTAACTCGGGGGCCAATGCCTCAACCGAACACATGGGGGTCTTCGAGCTCTCTTCTTCGACAAGATCGCCCATTAATTTTGCAATCTCACGCTCTTCATCTGTGAGTTCACTCAATGCGCCAGTGGCACCTTCTGAGATGCGAGGTGTAACGACATATGCCTGATGTCCCTTTGCAACCTCCTCCTTAATGCGCTCCCATGCTCGCTCAACGAAGAGAGGCTTCTCGCGGACCGGAATGACGTGCGTGATGATGGGCTGCCGACCATGAGGAAGCGTGCGAAGCGTTGAGACATCGAGATCGCCGAAGACCGTCATAGCAACGGTTCGAGGAATAGGCGTTGCTGTCATCACCAACATATGCGGCGTTGTTCGCCCCTTTGCACGCAGAGCATCTCTCTGTTCAACTCCGAATCGATGTTGTTCATCGATGATGACGATTCCTAAATCGTGGAACTCAACGCTCTCTTGAATCAGTGAGTGCGTACCGATAACGATGCCTGCTTCGCCGGAGGCAATGCGAGCAAGGATCTGCTTTCGTAGCGCAGGAGGCGTTGAAGAGGTGAGGAGATCAACGTGAGTTCCCATTCCGCCTGAAGTGAGAGTTCCTGCTTCGCTTAACTCTCCCAACATCTTCTTAATCGTTGAATAATGTTGTGAGGCGAGCACTTCGGTAGGTGCAAGCAACGCAGCCTGTCCACCGGAGTCAACAACAATCAGGGCAGAGCGCAGCGCTATAACCGTCTTTCCTGATCCGACCTCTCCTTGCAAGAGGCGGTGCATCGGGTGAGCCTTGGCAAGATCCTTCTCGATCTCTTTATTTACTTCCACTTGACCCTCGGTATAGCTCCACGGGAGTCGAGCCTCAAATGCACTCATCAATCCGTCGGCCTTAACAATGCGCGCTGTTGCAGGATCTCTCTCGGACTCTGCTCGTCGCTTGGCTAGAAGGGTCTGCAGGATAAATGCCTCATCAAAGGTGAGGCGATGCTTTGCTGCCCGAACTTCGTCCATCGTCTTCGGAGCATGGAGCGAGCGCATCGCTGTTTCCAGGGAGACGAGTTTCTGATGTGCACAAATCTCCTCCGGTAGAAAATCCTCCACGCTCTCGAGCGCATCCAGAACAATCTCCACGCACTTCGCAAACTTCCAGGTGGGTAACTTCGCAATACTCGGATAAATCGGAATCAACTTTCCCGCAAAGTCAGTAGCGGCGCTATCGGGATCTACCTCGTCACTGAGAAGTTCGTAATCCGGATGTGAGAGTTGTCGCTTGCCATTAAAGACGGAGACCTTGCCGGCAAAGAGTCCTGAGCGGCCGACGGCCAACTCCTTCTCGCGCCACGCCTGATTGAAGAAGGTCAGGACCATGCTCGCTCTGCCATCGGTGATCTGCACCTCGAGGATGACCTTCCCCTGGGCGCGCCTAATTTTGGTCGAGGCGATCTCTGCCATGACCGTCGTCTCATCGCCCTCGTTGAGAGCGGAGATATCGGAGAGCTGGCCACGCTCAACGTAGCGCCGTGGATAGTGGCGCAGCAGGGCCTCAACCGTTCCTTCGCCTAACCCGGCGGCCAGCGCCTTCGCAGTCTTATCCCCCAACACCTTCACGAGGGGGGTCTGCAGAGTGGCCATGGCTCATTATCGTGCTCGAAGCACCCGGGGCGGATGCAACGCCACGGCGCCCGATTAGGCGGCGAGCGGGCCGAAGCGGTAATCTTCCTCTCCTGAACGGGTCACCCGCTCATATCCATAGATATTCTGATTTTGAATAATCTCGACTAGAAGGAGTTCACCGTGGCATCAAACTGCGATATCTGCGGCAAAGGCCCCAGCTTTGGCAACAATGTCTCACACTCCATGCGTAAGACCCGTCGCCGCTGGAATCCAAACATTCAGCGCATCCGCACCCTCGTTGGTGGACAGCGCAAGCGTCAGAATGTCTGCTCATCTTGCCTTAAAGCCGGCAAGGTAGCTCGCTAACTTTTCTCTCGCATTATTTCGAGATACATCTAGCGTTAGAGGATCTTCCCCATGACCCATATTTACGGACATCGTGGTGCAAGCCTTTACCTTCCCGAAATGTCCTTCACCGCCTACTTTGAAGCGGTTGAACAGGGTGCCGATGGTTTTGAATGCGATCTCCGCCTCTCCAAGGATGGTTACCTCGTCCTCTGGCATGACGCCGATATGCAACGTATCGCCAACTCTCCCCGCGTTATCGCCGACTCCAATCTCATTGATATCCAGCAGACCTACCCAGCGATGATCTTTGAAGAACTTCTTGCCATCGCAATTGATGAGAAGAAAGACTTAGCCCTTGAGACTAAGCATCCCGTTCCTACTCGCGGTGCGGTTGAGAAGAAGCTCTTCGAGGTCCTTGCTGCAAATAAAGAGCAGATTGATTCTTCAGGTATTCAAATCTCCATCATGTCCTTCTCGTGGCTCGCTGTTCAACGTGCCAAGCGCGCAGGTTACAAGGCGGTCTACCTCATTGAACGCCCATGGCAGCGCCACCTCTGCTTCGTCGATGCAGTAGGGCCATCTGTTGAGATTCTGAAGAAGGATCCAAGCTTTGCTAAGAAAGTAAAGGCCGCCGGAAAACGCCTCTTCGTCTGGACCGTTAATACTGAAGAAGATGCGAAGGCACTTATCGGTAGCGGTGCAGATGTCGTGATGAGCGATGCCCCTGCTGAACTCCGTACTTATCTAAACTGATCAAACCCTTGGTGTGAAATCTCGACTCCATCAATGGTGACGCCCGAGCCACTCTCAACCGTTCCGATTCGATAGAAACCTTCTGGAGTTGCTCCACGTACAGTTGCAAGAAAGCAATGATCCTCCCCACCATGGAGAGCCAACCGCAACGCATCACCCTCGAGTTGAGCGAAACCGGGAAGGGCAGAAATCAATTCCGAGTTGAGCGATAGTCGAACTCCAGATTGTGACGCAATGTGCCGCGCCTCCGAAACCAGCCCATCGCTGGTATCAATCAACGATGTGGCGTTGGTAAGTGTCACAGCTTTCTCATATTCCACCATCGGTTTACGATGGAGCGCTGAGCGTTGATCCTTCACTCCAGATATCAAGAGTTCATAACCCAACGCTGATCGACCCGGTAATCCGGAGATAACGATGGAGTCCCCCGCCCGAGCACCGGAGCGAAGGATGGGGCTTTCCGCCTCACCAATCATGG
>CANGCW010000052.1 GCA_947452525.1 Actinomycetota bacterium | reverse complement strand
GGCGATCTTGTCGAAGGCCTCACCTGCTGCATCATCGATTGTTGCTCCGAGAGTCTCAACATCGTTGACCATATCTCCGATGCGCAAGATTGAACTATGACCGCCACTGACGAGAAGCCCAATCGATGGTCGAAGTGCATCCTCGTTATCCAAAATATCAACTGCTAGGTGTGACGAGAGGTGGTTGACCCCAAAAAGGGGCTTGCCTGTTGCGAGAGAGAGTCCAGATGCTGCACTTGTGCCGACGACCAATGCACCGATTAGTCCAGGTCCAGCGGTTACACCAAATGCATCGATATCGTTGATAGCTAACTTTGCACGTGAGAGCGCTTCGATGATTGTTGGTTGCATCGCCTCAAGATGTGCTCGGCTTGCAATCTCGGGAACGACTCCCCCAAACTTTGCATGTTCTTCAACGCTGGTTGAGATGACATTTGCAAGGAGTGTGCGGCCGCGAACAATTCCAACCGCAGTCTCATCGCAGGATGTCTCAATACCTAGCACGATTGGCTCGGTGCTCATCGGAGCTCCTTACGCATAATCGTCGCAGGCTTACCCGGGCCGTAGTAATCAGCGCGCTCTGCAATCTTTCTAAAGCCTTGTGAGATGTAGAGCGGCTCGGCTTCTGCATTACCGATACGCATCTCCAGCATGATCGCCTCGACCTTTTTATTTCGAGCCCAATCAATCAACCGCTTCAGCATCTCTCGCGCAATTCCTTTGCGACGGTGACTTGCAAGGACGGAGAGTGTCAGGATGTCGCAGACATCGCCAGCCACCATAATTCCGGCGTAGCCGATGACTTCACCATCAGCGATAGCAGCGATGTAATAGCGATCAGAACCCGTTAGCTCCTCTTTAAATTGTGCAAGGCTCCATGGGTCTTCACCCTTATAGATAATTTTTTCAAGGGCATGCAGAGCAACTGCATCCATAACAGTGAGTGCTCTGAATGTGATCCCCTTAGGCGCTGGATATGCGTCTGGGCGGCGGATGTAGATCGGCTCAGCGACGTTCCCTGAAAGGCGTGCGAGTGCAAGTGCGCTTGGGTTGCCCGAGACAATCGGAATACCCATCTCCTCAACAACGAGCTTCAATGCAACGTGCGGACCATCGACCCGTTGACCATTTGCGTAATGAGAATAGAAGAGCTCTTTTCGGCGCGCATCAATAGTGGCGATGAAATTCACTTTCTCAACAGTTAGCGCGATTGCATCGAGTGAATGCACACCGCGCCATGGAATATTGCGAGCAAAGGCGAAGGCGCGACCGAAGGAGATGCCGGCACGAAGGCCAGTAAATGGACCTGGACCCATTCCGATCACTACCTCATCGATTTGGCTTTCAGCCTGAAGAATCTGCGCTACCAACTTCGGCAGTACTTCGCTATGGCCAAGTGGGTCATCGTGAAATTTCTCAACAATGAGTTCACCGTCGCGGACTAATCCAGCCGTCGTACGATCAGTGGATGTATCGATAACGAGAGTATTCATAGAACGAATCCGCTCCATCGATCACCGTGTGGGGTGAAACTTAAAGTACGGGATTGCTCTCCTGCGCCAAAGTTAATCTCAATCTCTAAGTAGCTCTCGCTCAACCTCTCGACGAAACCTGTACCCCACTCAACGATGGTGATAGAACTTTCAAGTCGGGAGTCAAGGTCTAGATCATCGAAGATAGCGAACGGCTCTCCAATAAAGCGATAGGCATCAACGTGAATAAGCGGCACATCGCCAGGATAAATTTTGGAGATTACGAATGTTGGCGAGGTAATGCCCTCGAATCCGAGCACCTGTGCAATCGATTGGGTCAGCGTTGTCTTTCCAGCTCCAAGATCGCCTTTGAGAAGTAGGAGATCGCCCGCGCGAAGCCCCGAGCCAATAGCCTGACCAACCTGCTCCATCTCACGGAGCGATGTCACGACCTCAACGAACATGTGGATAGGTTAATGGAAAACCCCCGCCTCGAAATCGAGACGGGGGCTTTCGTGAGAGTTACTTAGCGATTAACCCTGCTGATCCTGATAGAACTTCAGGAGGTCAGGCTCGTAATTTGGGTCATAGATAGCACCCATCTTACGGATCGCACTCTTTACCGGACCCATCTGTGGGAACTTGCCTGCGGTAGCTGCGCTAGCGAGGAGGTCCACAACAGTTGTGTACTGCTTAAGTGTGAAGTTGCAATGACCAGTTCCACTGACAGCAGGTGTTGATGTAACCGGAAGTCCTGTTGCATCAAACTTTGTGTAGTGAGCTGGCGGAGCTACGTAGACAGGGAGGAAGTTGATTGGACCGCGAGGCTTTCCAGCCTTGAGGTTCGCTACCTTCTGAGCTTCGTACTGAGCTGCATACTTCTGTGAGACCCATTCAATGTTTCCACCCTGAGCAACAGCATCGTTGACGCTATTCATCATGATTGTTGGAACATTGATCTTGCCTGTGTGTGAGAGCAATGCGCGCATCTTTGTAAGAGCTGCAGGGCTCGCTGCTGCACGTGGCGAAGCAGCGACATAAGCCAAGAGGCCACCTGTAGCTGTTGCTCCGCTGAGACCAGCGTTGAAGACCTGTGCATCAGATGCAACACGTGATGTGTAATCAGTCTTTGTGTTATCAAAGATTGCTCCGCCAGCTTGTTGTTCTACATCGTAGGTAACAAGGACGCCGAGAGCTGCTGACTGAACACCGTTCTCAAGGATTGCAAGTGCTGGGCTACCAGCAAGTGCGAAGCCTGTATAGGTTGATGAGTTAACAGATCCTGGACCTGTTGTTCCATCGAAGTGTGCTGACTGTGTTGGGATACCAGCCATGAGACCAACAAGGAGAAGTGCTGAACGTGATGGAATTCCAGCAAGGGCGCTTCCTGTGATTGTTGCAGGAGTTGTATCTGGCCATTGTGGCTTGCCTGTTGCAAGTTCAATACCGATGCCCTTCTGCAACTTACCCATAACTGTGAAGACCTTTCCAAGGTCTCCCATTGCTTCTGCATATCCAGCAGCGCCTGCTGAGTAATTTCCACCCTTGATCGTTGGATCGAAGAATGTCTTGATACCCCAGAGGAAGTCACCAGCAACGTTGAGTGAGGCCTCGATGGAACCGGTCTCAACGCAGAGTGATGCTGATGCATCAACTAACTCAGGGTGCTTCTCAGCAAGTGCCTGTGTCATAAATCCGCCAAGTGATTCGCCCCAGGCAACGATCTTCTTTGTTGTTGGGAACTGTGTCTTGAAGGTATTGATGAGTTCGACATCTGTTGCAACACCTGAATCAGCGTTCCAGCCTTGACGTGCAAAGCCTGAACCGAAGATTGCATAGCCCTTGGAGAGCATGTACTTCATTACTGATGTGTCATTGCCAGCAAGGAGTGGTCCTGGCTGAGGTGTGTTGGTGACCTTATATCCGCCGATGAGTGGCATCGCTGCAGGAATATCAACGTTGTAGCGATATCCATGAGAGAAGATAAATGCTGTTCCATTGAAGTTACCTGGAACCTGCATTACATAAGGAGCTCCATCAGATGTAACACCCTGACAGGAGACAACTGCTGCTGGCGGTGTGCACTGTGGTGCAGCTGCTTGCGCGACTGTTGGTAGCGCAGAGACTGAGATCGAGATAAGTGTTGCAGCTCCGAGGAGAGCAACTCTCTTGCTAAATGAAGTCTTCATTAGTTGTTAGGTAGACCCTTCTCTGGCATTGCAGGACGCTTGATTGCACTCTTAACGACTGCACCGCTTCCTGAATCTGTCGTATAAAGAACGTACTTACCTGCACCATCAACAGGGGTTGAATCTCCTGATGCGCTAAGGCGACCGAACCAGTAACCGGCATAACCGACATGGCTTGTTCCGCTATAGAGGATTGGCGAGAAGGCTGCGCTTGACCATGATGCACCCTTTGCAGAGATTGCAGCCATCAAGCTTGCGCGGGTGAGGTTCTTACCTGCTGCGCGGAGCGCCTGAACAGCCAACATACCTGTATTCATTCCGACGAGAACGTTGTTATCAAAGACTGCATTGTTGTTGTACTTTGCATTGATTTCGCGGAACTGTGCAACATACTCATCTGAAGTATCTGCTGGTGATGGAAGGAATGAGGCTGCGATTGCGCCGTTGAGAAGTGGAACAGCTGTTGGGGCAAGGGCCTTGATTGTCGTTGGGTCTGAACCAACAGATCCGAGGATCCACTGAATCTTTCCAGCGAGACCAGCCTTGTATGCGCCACCAAGAGCAGCAGCTGTAGCACTTGAAACACCGAACATGATTGCTACATCAGCCTGTGCGCCGACGATTGTGGTGATCCACTTACCGACGACTGTTGGGTCTGACTGTGAAGCGCTGGCATAAGGGATCTTTGCAACGAGAGTTGTTCCTGCTGCTGCGAAGCCCTTAAGTGCATCTGCACCGAAATCATCATCCTGATAGATCAAGGCAACTTTCTTGCCTGGGAAGTTATCCGCGATGTACTTACCCATGATCTTTGCTTCCATTGCGTAGGAAGGAAAGAGTGGGAAGGTTGTTGGATACTTCTTGGTATTTGCAAAGCCACTGAAGCCGGTGTTGATGAAGAGGCGTGGGACTTTGTGATCGTTAACAAACTTAGTTGTCGCCTCGTTATTTGCAGTACCGAGGGTACCGACGAGTGCGAAGACCTTATCCTTCAAGATGAGGTCATTTGTCGCTGACTTAGCGAGTGATGGGCTGTACGCATCATCCTTGATGACGAGCTGAATCTTGCGTCCATTGACTCCGCCATTTGCATTGACGTAATCAAAGTAGGCCTTCATTGCGTAAGGAACTTTGTTGTACCCCGGCGCTGCTGCACCTGTAAGTGGAACGGTGATGCCCAACTTAATTGTTGAACCTGATACACCGACCTCTGAGCGAGGTGAGAATGCGTTTGCTGGGATCGATGTACCGACCAGAGCGAGCGCAGTTACTGCAGCGAGCGCGAATGAGATGCGCCGCGAAGTGCTTCGATGAACTTGCATGTACTTCCTTTCGGTGAGGGCCGAAGGGTTACTTACTGCGTCCGACCTTTGCACCGTTCGGCAAGATGAGCACCGTAAGGATTAAAAGCAGACTCGTAACCACTCCTGGCAAGTTAGCGGTCACCTTCTCTGAACCTCCCAGATGTGTTGCCACCGAGGCTGAGAGTTCAGGGATAGCGACCAGAACCATTGCCCCAATAATGCCCCCATAGAGGTTACTTACGCCAGAGAGAACCGCCCCTGTTACCAAAGTAAATGAGAGGGTGAGCGTGAAGACGAGCGGAGCTGAGAGCCCAAGAATCATTGCAAGCATGGCGCCTGCCAAACCGGCTAGGGATGAGCTATAGGTAAAGGCCACCACCTTTGTCCGGGAGACGTGGATACCGATGAGAGAGGCGGCGGTTGGATGAGAGCGCATCGCCTTGAACCGACGCCCGAGTGGCCCACTCAAGATGTTACGGACGATCCAGATTGTGGCCAGAGCGATGGGAACGGTAATCCAGTAGAACCACTTATAGGTGGTGAAATCTCCCCCGCCGACCTTTGCAAGCCAACTATTGGATGCCCACTGTGGAACATCCCCGATATCAAAGGTGAGGCCCTGCTCTCCACCGAGAACGTGGAATTGATTTGCTAGAGACGGAACTCCAACAGCGAGTGCGAGAGTGGTTCCTGCAAGATAAGGACCGGAGAGTCGAGCTGCTGCAAAACCAAGAATGTAACCAGCGATGGCTCCTGCTACCGCTCCGACTGCAAGTGCAAGTAGCCAAGGAATATGCCAACCGTTAAATGAGAGCGTTGCAGCATATGCACCAATCGCCATGATCGCGCCATGGCCAAGTGAGAGCTGTCCTGAGTAACCAGTCAGAAGTGTGATGGATGCAATCGCAACAACATAGACCGCGACCTCAGCACCCTGATAAACGCGGAGTTCGTCGACAAAGCCGCTGATGAGAATAAGAAGAAAACCAAGGAGTGCAAATGCGCCGAGGCGAAGAGCAGGTGATGCGATGAATTTCTTATGCACTGCGTCCACCCTTCTTACCCATGATTCCTGACGGCTTAACAAGAAGCACAAAGATCAAGATGATGAAGGCGGAGAGGAATGTGACGGAAGCGCCGATATATTGAAGGATAAATGCGAAGCCAATTCCTAATACAACTCCACCGATACCTGCACCGATGAGGCTATCGAGCCCGCCAATGACAGCCGCCACAAATCCGGAGACGAGCAGCAAGTCGAGTGAGTTTGGTGAGAGATACGTTGTTGGAGTAACGAGCGCGCCAGCTACGGCACCTGCTGCACCTGCACATGCCCAACCGATAACGCGAATGCGATCAACGCGAATGCCTGCCAGGCGTGAGATCTCAGGTTGGAAGCTGGATGCGCGAAGTGCGAGACCGAGCTTGGTGTAATTAAAGATAAAGGCGAAGGCGGCCATGACCAGTGCTGCACCGATAACAATCGCTGAATTCTGCGGAGAGAATTGAATTGTCGTACTTCCAAAGGTGTAACCCTTACCGGATAGCGGTGAGGTGTACTGAACAAAGGTATTTCCCCAGATAAGGCCGGTCAGTCCACGGATCAGACCCAAGATTCCGAGCGTTGCAATGACCGGTGCGATCTCTGCAGCCGCAGTTCCGCGTACGCGTTTTGCGAGCGGGCGCATCACGAGCGCTTCAACAGCTGCGCCAAGAATTGCACCAGCGATGATTGCTGCGATTACTGAGTACCAATAATTATGGAGATGCTTCATTGCCTCG
>CANGCW010000051.1 GCA_947452525.1 Actinomycetota bacterium | reverse complement strand
TCTCACCAGAACAGTCGGCACAACAGATGCGGGATGTAAAGATCTAATGTCTATCTCAGCTAAATTTGAAGAGGTATTCGGGACCGCACCAGAGATTGTTGCTCAAGCGCCAGGGCGTGTAAATCTGATCGGTGAACATATCGACTACAGCGATGGCTTCGTTCTTCCCTTCGCGATCAGTGATGTCACCAAAGTGGCTATTGGGCGTAGAGACGATGGCAAATATTCGATCTCATCTCTTCAACGCCCACAACATAAAATTCTTGTCGATAGCCTCACGCCTAAAGTTGGTGAGACCTGGGCACGTTACGCGCTCGGAACCATCTGGGCACTTGGCGTTGAAGGTGGCTTCAACATTCTCGTCGATGGCCACGTTCCGGTTGGTGCGGGTCTCTCATCGAGTGCGGCGCTTGAATGTTCTGTTGCCGTTGCTATTAACCACCTTCTTGGGCTGGGTAAGAGCCTGGAAGAGCTCGCCCGCATTACACAGCGCGCCGAGAATGACTATGTTGGAATGCCATGCGGAATCATGGATCAATCAGTCTCGCTCATGGCGCATAAGGGTTTTGCCCTTCTTCTCGATTGCCGCGATCTCTCTACAAAAGATATTCCATTCGATGTTGCATCGAATGGCCTCGAACTTCTCATCATCGATACTCAGGCACATCACGCACTTGTTGATGGTGGTTATGCAGAGCGCCGTGCATCATGCGAGAAGGCCGTTGAAGTACTCGGCATCACCTCACTTCGCGATATCTCCGTTGAGGATTATGTAGCCCGCAAAGGCGAACTTGATCCCGTCACATTCATCCGCGGCTTCCACGCCGTCACTGAAATGAGGCGAGTCATCGATACCGTTGCTGCGTTGGCTGCAAATGATTTCGAGCAGGTGGGACGGCTACTCAATGAGTCTCATCGTTCACTTCGCGACGATTACACCGTCTCTTGTCCTGAACTCGATGAGGCGGTCGATACCGCACGTGCAATGGGTGCGATTGGTGCTCGCATGGTTGGGGGTGGTTTCGGAGGTAGCGCGATTGCCCTTGCGAAGAGCTCGTTGATTCCAACAATTAAAGAGGGCATTACGGCATCCTTTGGTGCCCGGGGTTTTAAAGCACCTCGATTCTTCACCTCGCTTCCGAGTGAAGGCGCACACGTCATCTAAAGATTGCATGAAAAAAGCCCGCTATCAGTTGATAGCGGGCTTTTTTCTTAATCCAATTAACCCTTAGTCGAACCAATCGTAAGACCGGCAACGAATTGACGGCGGAGTACGAAGAAGACGATCAAGGTTGGAAGGAGCGCCAGCACGGCACCAGCAGCCAACAGGTTGAAGTCCGTAAAGAACTCACCTTGGAGGTTTGATAGCGCTGCCGTGATGGGACGCTTACTACCCGACTTCAAGAGCACGACGGCCCAGAAGAAGTCGTTGTAGATCCACGTTGTCATCAAGACGCCGAGTGAAGCTAGAGCTGGGCGAAGCAATGGCAAAATAACGCGGAAGTAGTGAGCCCACACAGATGCTCCATCGACCAATGCGGACTCAGAAATTTCCTTCGGAATGGTACGAAGGTAGTTTGAGAGAACGAAGGTCGCAAAACCAATCTGAATAGCAACGTGAATCAGAATCAACCCAAGCTGGGTGTCATACAGGACATTATTCTCGTTGATAATTGTCGGTACCCAGATATGCAGGTAGAGACGGAAGATTGGAATGAAGATCAACTGTGGTGGAAGCAGATTTCCTGCGGTAAAGATCATCAACAGCGCAATATTGAACTTGAATGAGTAGCGGCTTACTACAAATGCCACCATCGATGCCAAGAACAATGTAATGAGTACTGCTGGAACGGCGACCTCAACAGAGTTGATGAAGTAGCGCCACATACCCGACTGAATAAGTGCGTTCCAATAGTTATCGAAGTTGAAGTGCTTTGGTAATGAAACGTAGCCATCCTTTGTGGTGTCATTGTAAGGACGGAATGATTCATAGACAGTGAAGAAGATTGGGAATACCCAGGCTAGTGAGAAGAATCCGAGGATAGCAATTGCTATCCGCTCACCAGTTTTAGATTTCTTTCCAGTAACCATTAATCCACCTTCTTAAAGTTCTGATAGAGGTAGATCATGATTGGACCCAAGCAGAGTACAAAGAGGATTGTTGCTAGAGCTGCGCCCCAACCAATTCTCTGGGACTCACCGAGGATATTCTCATAGACCGCAACAGCAAGCACCTGAAGTCCATTCTTACCGCGGTTGATGATGTAGACGAGGTCGAAGGCGCGTAGCGCTTCAATCACGGTTACAACAACCACAATAATGTTTACCGGACGAAGTGATGGGAAGATAACTTTGCGGAATGTGTACCACTCGCCAGCGCCGTCGATTGATGCAGCTTCACGAAGTGAAGGATCAACAGATTTCATACCTGCTAAGTAGAGCAACATCATGTAGCCGATATGGCGCCATGATGCGATTCCGAGTACGACCCAGATGTTCTTATGCGGATCGCCAAACCACGACGGAGCGGTATCTGCATTGGTATATCCAAGGACGATGTTGAGGAAACCATTCACCTTGAAGATGTAATCCCAGATAATTCCGGTAACGGCGAGTGAGAGCACAATCGGAAGATAAAAGGCGGTCTGAAAGAACTTTGTGCCCTTTAAATTCTTATCTAAGTAATACGCAAGAACCACGCCGAGTGGTGTTGCGATCAGGCCAAACCAGAGTAGCCAGAGAGTGTTATTGCGCAGGGCAATTTTAAAGTCTGAGTACAGGGTAAAGATCTGGGTGTAGTTTTTAAATCCGACCCAGTGAATGTCGTGTAGCCCGCCGATTCCATCCCATTGGCAGAAAGACAAGAGGATGGTCGCAATCGCTGGAAGCCAAACGAACACAACGTGAAGAATGGTGGGACCGCCTACGAGGCCTGCAATGACCGCGCGATCTCTCTTCGTGAAGTTGTTAGAACGCCGACGGCGGCCCAGGTTTTCACCTGAAGCCGCCGCCTTCGTTTCGATATCAATTTTGCTCATCGAATGTGTTTACACCAATTTATGCTGGTGGCAACGCATCCCATTGAGCTTGAAGATCCTTAGCAATCGCAACTGAATCTCCGCCTGCAATGAACTTCTGAAGCGCATTAGAGAAGATTGGTGAAGCGAAGTCAGGGCGTGAATCACGATCGAAGAACTGTGCGATGTACTTACAGCTCTGAACGAGTTCAACCTGCTGGCGTGCGAATGGATCTGTTGGCTTAGGCATGTTGCTGTTAGCCCAAAGTGCTGTTGGGCTAACCTTTGCAATTGCTGATGCATAAGCTGTTGAACCGATGAATGCTGCGAGAGCCTTTGAAGCAGACGCATTCTTAGCAGCAGACTTTGAAAGCAAATAACCATCGATTGGAGCTTCAACTGCCTCGCGGCCGTAAGCTGGATCAATCTGTGGGAATGGGAATAGTGCGAGATCAGCAAGATCTGCTGGATCCTTGAAGTTACCGGCAGCGAATGCGCCCATAACCTGCATAGCAGCCTTTTTATTGATCAAGAGAGCTGTTGCATCATCCCAGTTCATATCCAAAGCATTCTTTGACTGGTAAGGGAAGATTGACTTCCAGTTGTTGAATGTCTTCTGAACGCGTGGATCTGTCCACTTAACGCGACCTGCTGTGAGGTCCATGTGGAACTTGAATCCGTTTGTACGGAAGTTGATGAAGTCGAATGTTCCCATTGCTTCCCAACCACCCTTATCGCCAAATGCGATTGGTGTGATGCCCTTTGCCTGGAAGACCTTACAAGCTGCAATGAAGTCAGCCCAGGTAATGATCTTTGATGCATCTACGCCAGCTGCGGCGAATACTGACTTACGGTAGAGAACAGCCCATGGGTACCAACCTGTTGGAACGAAGTAGTACTTTCCATCGAGACCCTTTGAAGCGTTCTTGTAACCAGCTGTGAACTGTGAACCAATCTTTGCCCATACATCGTTGATAGATGTTGTGAGGCCCTTTGATGCGAAGAACTGCATGCGGTATCCAGCGAACCAGTTGAATACGTTGTCAGGTGTTCCCTGAAGGTACTGGTTGATCTGGTTCTGGAATGTGTTGTGATCAACGCGGTTGAGCTTGATGTTGAATCCAGCTGCCTTTGCAGCTGCAAGCCATGCGTTGTCATTCTTAACAGCAGCAGGATCAGATTGGTTTGAACCAAGAGATACTGTCAATGCACGTGTTGCGGCGTTTGCTTCTGTTGCTCCGCCAATTGCTCCACCAACTGCAAGTGCACCTGCACCAGCGATTGAGCCCTTGATTACGGAACGACGAGAAATGCCATCTTCAAAAATTTCTGACATGTTCTTCCTATTCTCTTCAGCTATCAGGGTTCGCCGATTGCTCGGCTAGCCCTTCCATTCCAGGCTTCTGGAATGGGCTTAACCTAGGGTGGATGGCGCGAATGAACAACACTCCCGAGATAACTATTTAGTTATAGAGAGCGGGAAATTGGCCGGATTCTGGCCGTGGTGGAATCTGACCCTGAGGTCAGGTCGGCCAGCCCAAAGTGCCAACCAATCCAGCCAGAACCAAGAATGGAGCGAATGGGGCGCGGCCACCCCTAAGACCGGCAACCCGACCGAGAGCGAGCGCAGAGAGCCCGGCGACCAGGAGGGTGGCGCTGATAGGAGCTCGGAATGCGACCCAGCCGATCGAGGGGGCCAACTTGATATCGCCCATCCCGACCCCGCCCTTGGAGATGAGGCGGAGGAGCGCCAGGACCCCAGTGAGCTCAATGGCGATCATGGCTGGGGCGGTGAGGGGTTGGCGGGTGAGCCAGGAGCTGGTGACCAGCCCGGCCAATAATGTGGCGCTCAGGCGGTTGGGTATTCGGTGGGTTCGGAGGTCAATCCATGCGATCGGCAGGCCAAGGGCCATAAATATAAGTATCTGAAAAGCCATCAGCCCACCGTAGTGAGATCACCGCGGTGGGCTGATGGTTATGCACACCCCTGAAACTGGGTCTATCCCGAGAGTTTTCCGCCCCACGCTCAGGGCCCCAGAAAAAAAGTTGGAAATTTTCCCATCCGGGGGCAACATTTGGGCAACAACGGTGTCTATACATATGTAGGGCAAATTTCATGAAGAACCTACGGCAAGACCGGTCGAGGTAGACGTACCCCGATTAAGAAACTCGAGTAATTAGGCGGATTTGAGAATGGCACTTCGTAAGCGAGAGAGCGCAGGAGCGGTGGTTTCTACACCTGTCTCCGAGTGGTCTATCGCCGATCTCTCCGCCCTCTACGCTGAACAGCGCTCCTCCCTCAACGCCCAGGCCCGCCGCATCCTCCGTTCCGATGCCGATGCATCCGAGATCGTCCAAGAGGCCTTCCTGAAATTTATCCTCGCAGCTCCAGAGCTCGATAGCCGTGACCGTGCGCTTGCTTACCTCCGCACCACCGTTAACAACCTCTGCCTCAACCAGATCCGCGCTACCGGCTCACGCCCTAACCTCGTCGCGATCGACTCTGAGACCTCCCAAGAGCGCCTCGCTGAGATCTCAGCCGAGAGCCATGTTGGCCCAGATGAGAGCCTTGTCGCCGCAGAAGATGCCTCCATTATTCGTGAAGCCCTTTCACGCCTCTCCAATGACCAGCGCACAGCGCTTGTTATGTGGGAGATGGAGGGTCGCACCACAGAAGAGATCGCAGCGGAGCTCGGAACAACCCCAGCGAATGTTCGCCACGTTGTTACTCGCGCCCGTGCCTCCTTCGTTCGTGTCCTTACCGAGTGGGTTATCGATGAAGAGACCGGGGCCACAGCGCTCGATGCTCTCTCTAGCTCTTATAAGAAGGCAGCAGAGCTTGCTAAGAAGTCTGGCAAGGCTGCAATGGCACTGATCTTGGTGATGGCAACATTCCTTGGAATCCACACATTCTCTGGCAAGACCATCGCTCCAACAACTGGTTCTTCGGTTAATACACCTGCTGCTGGCTCTACGGATAGCGTCACAAGCGCTCCAACTGCAGCTCCAACTGCGACAGCAGCATCTGTTGCAGCAGCTAAGGCTGCCAAGGCAGCTAGCCAAACAGCTTCGACCGATGCAAAGGTCGCAAAGTTGAGCTTCGCTGGTCTTAACAGCGATGGCATCCCTTCAGGATTCACGGTGACAGATCTAGTCGGCCATACCGGCAAGCTCATCGTGGGTAAGCCAACACCACTCCTCACAGATGAGGGCACCGAGCTCCGTGCACCTGCGATGAGCTTCGATGCTAACGCCGTGAATGTCCTTCTAGACCAAGTTATCTCCGTCACAGGAGATGGCACGACCTACACCGTTAGCCCATCGATCTCGATGAACCACGGCTGGGTCCCACTCAAAGTTTCAGCTACAAGTACCGATATCACCCGCTTACCCGACGGTAACTACCTCGTGACGAGCACGATGATCATCGATTCTGTATCTGATGTCGGTATGATTATCCCCGTAAGTAGAGGCTTAGACGTGTCCAAGGCACCTACTTCTGTCACTACCCGACTACTCCTCAACGCCGGCAAGACGCAAGTCCTCGCCCAAGCTGTTCAGGTTGCAACGAGTTCAACAATTGCAAACACCGGAGCGAACTAATGTCTCACTCCACAAACCAGGTTTCCACTTCGATCCGGATATTGAAGTGGAATAGAGATGTGTCAGCACGTGCGTCACATCTCGCGAAGAGGGTCATCTCTCTTCAAGCCGAGATGGGGAAATTCCTTATTTCGACTGTTCTTGAAAGGAACACAATGTCTACAAAGACAACATTTAAGCGCGTAGCGCTTGTTGTGGCTGCAGCAGTGTCATTCGGTGGCGTTTCAGTCGTCGCATCACACGCTACTACAGGTGTTGCAGCAACACCGTTTTTCGTATCATCATCTGAGTACTCAGCAACAGCTACTGGAGCAACAGCGGCAGCAACTGAGACAGCACTTC
>CANGCW010000050.1 GCA_947452525.1 Actinomycetota bacterium | reverse complement strand
TTCGGTCGCGCAGGTAAGTGGTTCGCATTCCAGAACTCCACTGCAGAGCCAGATCTCATCACCTTTGCTAAGGGCGTTAACAGCGGATATCTCCCGCTCGGTGGAGTGGTCATTAGCGATGCAATCGCAGCAACATTTGATCAACGCGTCTTCCCAGGAGGACTTACCTACTCTGGCCATCCACTCTCATGCGCAGCAGCAGTTGCAGCGATTGAGGTTATGGAAGAGGAGAAAATCATTGAGAATGCCGCGATGATTGGTGAGAAGGTACTTGGACCAGGACTTCACAAACTAGCGGAGAAACATAAGGTAATCGGTGAAGTACGCGGCATTGGAACATTCTGGGCGCTTGACCTTGTTGTCGATCGCGAGAGCCGCGAACCACTCGCTGCGTATGGCGGATCATCTCCTGCGATGAATGAGCTAATTGCCGCATGTAAGAAGGGTGGCTTGATGCCATTCGCAAATTTCAACCGTATCCACTGCTGCCCACCTTGTAATGTCACAGAGGCAGAGATCAATGAGGGCCTCGCAATTCTCGATAAGGCGCTCGAATCAATTTCACATCACTACACAGGGAAGAACTAATGACAAAGCAGATCACTCATTACATCGGCGGAAAACTCTGGCAAGGTAAGGCTGAACGCCAGGGAGATGTCTATAACCCTGCAACGGGTCAGGTAACGGGCAAGGTTGATTTCGCCGATAGCGCGTTGCTGGAAGAGGCTATTGCCGCTGCTAAAGCAGGTTTCGCAGAGTGGTCTACTAGTTCATTGGCAAAGCGGACCCAAGTTCTCTTCGCCTTTCGCGAGATACTTAACGCACGTAAAGAAGAGGTAGCCGCACTCATTACTGCGGAGCATGGCAAAGTTCTTAGTGATGCGCTTGGGGAAGTGACCCGTGGTCAAGAAGTTGTTGAATTCGCATGTGGCATCCCGCACCTATTAAAGGGTGGTTACTCAGAAGGCGCATCAACAAATATCGATGTCTACTCCATCCGCCAACCGCTCGGCGTGGTTGGAATTATCTCTCCCTTTAACTTCCCAGCGATGGTTCCCATGTGGTTCTTCCCACTCGCGATTGCCGCAGGAAATGCAGTCATCATCAAGCCAAGTGAGAAGGATCCATCTGCCATCAACCTCATCGCATCGATGTGGAAAGAGGCGGGTCTTCCGGATGGAGTATTCAACGTTGTCCATGGCGATAAGGTCGCCGTTGATCTCCTCCTTGAGCACCCAGATGTAAAGGCCATCTCATTTGTCGGTTCGACTCCGATTGCTAAGTACATCTACGAGACTGCTACCAAGAATGGAAAGAGAGTTCAGGCTCTCGGTGGTGCGAAGAACCATATGCTCGTTCTTCCTGATGCCGATCTCGAGCTGGCTGCAGATGCAGCAGTGAACGCCGGATTTGGTTCTGCGGGTGAACGTTGCATGGCGATCTCTGCTCTCGTTGTTGTTGAACCTGTCGGTAACGCTCTCGTTGCTCGTATCAAGCAGCGCATGGAACGACTTAACACTGGGGATGGAACACAGGGTGCCGATATGGGACCACTCGTGACAAGTGTGCACCGTGACAAGGTCTCGTCATATGTTGCTGCCGGTGTTGCAAGTGGTGCAACGCTTGTTGTTGATGGCCGTAATCCAAAGGTGAGTGGTGAAGCCGGTGGATTCTGGCTCGGACCAACATTGTTCGACAATGTCACACCTTCAATGAGTATCTATACCGATGAAATCTTCGGACCAGTACTCAGTGTTATTCGCGTTGATACATACGAAGAAGGACTTGCTCTTATCAATAGTCATCAATATGGAAATGGAACTGCAATTTTCACAAATGATGGTGGAGCTGCACGTAAATTCCAGAATGAAGTGCAAGTCGGAATGATTGGAATCAACGTTCCTATTCCAGTTCCAACTGCGTACTACTCATTTGGTGGTTGGAAGAATTCACTCTTCGGCGATACTCATGCACATGGCAGTGAAGGCGTTCACTTCTTCACCCGTGGCAAGGTCGTAACGAGTCGCTGGTTGGATCCATCCCACGGTGGAATCAACCTCGGATTCCCGCAAAACTCCTGATTTCAAGGCTCACGCCAGCACGCGCCACGCGTGAATCTTTGGAGTTTCTTGTCAGTTCCATGCGCTTTCTCTAAAGCGCAAGACATGCTCAAGAAACTCAATAAACTTCGGGATATCGCAGAGAAGCGGTGTTAAACGAAGGTTTGAGGGAGAAATGATGAAGATCAGAAAGCTCGTGGCAATAGCCGCAGTTGTAGGTGGCCTCTCCCTCCCGATCATCTCTGCCCACGCTGCTGCCACATCGATTACCTGGACATCTGAGGTGCTTCCCGCTTCAAACACGATTGATGCCGACTCTGAATCTTTCCCCACTGCCACCGCCACATCTGGCGCACCTATTACCTATCGAATCATCGATAACACCGGCAGTCAGTGCGCGCTCACTGGCCCACACCAATTTACCTATGCGAATTCCGGTTCATGTTTGATTTCTGCCTCAGCGGATGCCTTTAACGGTTTCGGTCCCGTCTCCACGGTTCGCCTCTTTACACTCACAAGTACTCATCTGGTCGAGCCAGCTCTTCTGAGCCGCACACTGAACGATCTGCCAGAAGGAGTCACCTTTAGATCAGGAACATCAACATATCTGCCTAACGTCAATATCTCCGATGGCATCGGCTCGGTTGACCCTGTTGTCTTGGAATCCGGTAGCAGTGGTTGTTATCTCCAGGGAAGCCAGCTTTATGCAGCAAATGAAGGCGCTTGTTATATCGGCTATACCGCGACAGATGATCCCGCTTACTACTTGACCACATCTAATCCGATTCTCTACACCGTCATCTCCGCCGGTACAAACGTGGATGTACCTGTGCCCACCGCTGCAGATGCAACATCGTCAGAGCCTTCACCCATTCTTCCGCTCGCAGTGACTCTTCCGATTGAAAATTCTTATGTAACAGTGACAGCACCAGCTGGAATACTTCCCGACAACTCCACTTTGGATATCGTTTCTGGAACTGCCCCAGAGGCAGCAAAGGCTGGTCTTCTCCAAGTTGAGATTAATGCCTACGACGCAAATGGAGTTAAAGTCACAGAGTTGAAGAACGTTCTCACTCTTAACCTTGGACCACTGCCACTCAAAGGCAACGATGTTGTTTATTCACAGGACGGTCTTATCTGGAAGACCATTGCGAAGATCTCTGGCACATCACTCCCCGATGATATGCGCGAGGGTTACTACCTCGATCAGGATGAGAACGTCGTCATCCTTACCCGCCACCTCACCTTCTACGGAACGAAGCGCCTTTCTAAAGATTTAATCCTGCTTTCAACAGTAAAAGTACGAGATATCGGCACAAATGTTCGCCTCGCAATTCAAGGCGGTAGCGGCACCGGTGCACTTACATTTATTTCGCTCACACCAAAGATCTGTTCCATCACCCAGAAGGGCGTTGTAACAGCCCTTGCTGCAGGAGAGTGTTCAGTAGATGTCGTAAAGAATGGTGATGCAATCTACTCAAGTGGAACATCTGGACCATTCGCGCTGACCGTTAATCCGAAGGCAGTTCGCGTATTTACAGCTGGCAAGAAGTTAACGGTCCAGTCCGCGCTCTCAAAGATCTATGCAAATAAGAGCGTCGATCTCTACCTGTTAGACCAGGCATCTCGATCACTTGGATTTGTCCAGAAAATTACTGCGACATCAAATGGCGCAGTGAGGTTTACATTCTCACCAACGAATATTCCGAAGAGCTTCACCATTGAATTGAAATTCGGTGATCAGCTTCTAGCCAGCTCTGTCACAGATATAAAAAGTCCCTAAAGCTAACTAAGTAACACGCTCCAAAGCAGAACCGTTTCTTCGAAATGGACCCCCTGCTTTATCAGTCGTACCCAAAAACAGCCCCACCCTGCTTAATTCACGCTTAACCTGAGAGAGAGAAATCAAAATGAACGTAAAGAAAATTACATCACGAGCAAAGGTTGTGATTGCAACCCTCGTACTCGGATTCATCGCCACTATGCCTTCTGCTCATGCCGCTGGCACAACGAGTCGCACATTAACTTGGACCCTGAATCCAACAGCCATGACTTATGGCCAGACCCTTACTTTGTCTCAACCAATGCCATCTGCAAGCGATGCAAATGATGTCATCACCTTTCAAATCAAGGACACAACAAATACTGCAGGCTGCTCTGTAGATCAGGCAACACAAGTCCTCTCAGTGACCTCCATCGGTACGTGTGATGTGAGAGCCAAGATCTCCGGATCTTCAGTCTACGTTGATGCATTCAGCCGGGGAGGAACAGAGGCAACGGTTGGAAATTATTGGACTCTCACCGTCCAGCCAATATCAAGAAATGCTGTCTGGTCATCAGGCAGCGGAATTGAATTTACAAATAAGCCAGTCACCGTTGTGCCAGCCATCACAATGAACGAGCCAGGGCCGGTTACCTATTCCGTCGACACGACTTCTGCTTCTGTCTGTGCGCTCGATCACCAGAATTCAGATATCTCTTTCGTCCTTAACCTCTTTAGTACTGGAGCTTGCAAAGTAACAGCGAACATTCCTGCAAGTGGTAATTACGCTTCCGGATCAGTAACTCGTTCTCTCACAATCTCAAACTCGACTGACACAACGCTCGCCTCATTTGTTGCCACAGATTTAGCTGGAAATCCATTGAAGCTCTATCAACGAAATACCGGTGTAATCGGGTTTGATCCAAGTATCCGTAACTACTCCGTTGAGGCTCTACCCATCGGTGAGAATTCGGCTCTGGTCACACTAAACAAGAACAATCCAACCGAGGTTCTCAAGTTAGATGCAGATGTCCTTGCAGATAGCACTCCGACGACAATACCCATCACTTCAAAGACGACAACAATTAGGATCGGGGTTACTTCTGCGACGGGAGCGACACGCTCCTACTACTTCTACTTCCATAAGCCAATCTCACTTGGCGGAGCAACAGTTGGTGTTGCAAGAACTGTTACCGCCTCGATGCAGAATACATCTGATGGGCCCGCTCTGATTGATTCAATTACTTTGGAAGGTCCGGATGCATCCCTCTTCCAGGTAGTTCCAGGAGGAAGTTCACCTTGCCCTCTCGGTTCAACAGCGACTGTTTCACATCTGACGACATGTACTGTCTCCATCTCATTCCTCTCAAATACTCCTATCGATGCACTCACTCCTGCACGAGCAACGATTCTGCTTGCAGGACACACTGCAACAGGAGGCACCTTTATCGAGAGAGCAAGCCTCTTCGCGAATACAAATGGAACTCCAAATCCTTCAACGTATCCATCTTTCAATTCCATTCCGATTACAACGACATCGCTTCCAGATGCTCAGCCTGTGGCAGGATCCGGTGCAGCTACCTACAGCGTGGTACCAGGTTTTGAGAGCGCATGCACGCTGAAAGATGCAAACCATATGGTCTTCGATACCCTCAACATTGGAGAGTGCCAGATCTATGTGGAGTTCGCCCAAGGAAACCTCTACGCGTACAACTACCTCGTACTCGAATTCTCCGTGGTGAAGGCTGATCAGCCAGTAGAAATCCTGGCTTCCGCTACTAATGTTAAATGGCAAGAGACCGTCACGCTCACAACGACTACCATCATGGGAAGTGCGCCATTTAGCTATCTCTCTGCTTCAGAGAATAGTTCGGACTGCGTACTCAATGGAAGCGTGCTTTCAAGCCTTCACCCTACTGATTGTCGAATTATTCTCAGCGTTGATGAGACAACTCAATACTCGGCTAAAGAATCAGCAGTGATCGTTCACTTCTATGGAGTAATTACTCCTGCTCCAACGCCCATTGATTCAACACCTAGCAACAACAGCTCTTTCACTCCGCCACCCGTTTCTCCGCCGGCTGTTACTCCGCCGGCTCTGAATGGGGGAGCAGTTAGTGAGACCACCACAGTTACACCGATCTCCATCACAACTGATCTGCTTCCGCCTCCGGCGATGCCAGCAATACCAGTTGTTAGCGAACCGTTGCTGGCTAAGGCACCACTTGTCGTAGAGCAGCCAGTGAAGGTCGCTGCGAAGCCTGTAAAGAAAGTCGTAGCAAAGGTCGTCGCGACGGGCACATCAGGCCTTCGACTCACCGTCTCAGCCGGTGCGGCCTATGCGAAGAGAGTTCTCGATATCTTTGCAGTGAAGGGAAAGAGCGCAAAGAAGGTCGGCGTGATCCGTCTCGACGGAAAAGGGCTAGGTGCGCTCAGCACAACCAAGCTCTCAGGCACCTCCTTCTCGATCCGCTACAAAGGAAGAGAGATTGTGAGCATCCCGGCTAAGTAACCCAGGAGCCACACAAGGCCGGCGCAAGTCTTCTCTCGGGGACTTGCGCCTTCGCCTTTTCGCTCAACATTCCATTGTCGAGTGATGCACCACGGGAGTGAGAGTTTTGGGAGAGATATCGAGAAGAAAGGAAAGGCTTCGGATACTATTGGGCCCGATATTCAATTAGTTTGTCAAGATTTGCCCGGCCATACCAGCCGGGCAATTGCACATCAGGCTGATCTTGCTTCGTTGCTGGGATCGAATCGTGTGCGTATCAAAGGGGAACCAGATGAGCCAGAGACTCTTCACAGCGCCAGCTTCACTTGCAAAGATCGCAAAGGTTGCCGTCTCCGGCCTCGTTCTCGGACTTATCTCCTCTATTAGTGCTGTGACCGGCGCCACACCGGCTGCCGCCGCCGCAACTCAGATCTGTCCCACACCTGTCTACTCATTCACGATGGGAAATCCGAGCCAGCCAGCCAAGGTCGGTAGCCAACTCGGTGTAAATATCATCTCTTCGAATTACATGCCAACGATGGCAAGTCCAAACGTGGCCGTCGGAGTAAACGGAATTGGCGCCTTCAAGAGCTACCGCATTGAACGTTATGACTCCACGGGAAGCATCTTGCTCGCGACCCTTCGTGCTGAGACATCAACAAGTGACTCAACAAGTGTCATGCCAATGCCCTAC